>WJKO01000055.1 GCA_014729055.1 Promethearchaeota archaeon
ATCTTGAATTTGTCTTTTTTCATTTTGCCGAGCTGTCCGCCGACTAAAGCGACCTTATCTTTTACTCGCATATTATTTTCACTTAATTACGTTTTGGTATTAAGTTTCAAACTTAATTCTATTTTGAATGATTTAAGATTTATGGAACTTTATTCTAAAAATAATGAAAAAATAAGTGAATTATTGAGGATCAACCATTCAAGTAAAAAAAATAAGATCTTTAGAGCGGTATGGAATCAATGAGATTCAAATTTATCGAATTCTTTTATTAAACTTTCGAGATAAGGATTAGCAGTTCGTCTATAAAATCTTACGATAAGAGGTTTTATTTCATCTGCTTTATCTGGATACAAAAATAATACGTATCTTAGTGCTTTTGTACATTTCTGAATAATAATTCGGTCTTTTTCTCGCAATAAATTATACGTCATTTGTAATACGTGGTTAATTCTATCTGGAAATAGTTTAATGAGATCCTCCAAGTAATGAGCAACTTTTCTTTTTACGCCCGTATCGTAATCTCTTGAAAGCCTCTGAAATGTATCAAATACTAAGTTCTGTTGTCGAACATTTTTCGGAAATTCAAATGTCAGTTGTGCTACTAATTCAAACGCATCCATTCGGATCCTAGGGTCTTTATCTCTCGTGAGTCGAATTAATAACTCAATAAAATAGAGCAGCCTCTCAGTTGTCTTTTCGTATATTTCTTTAAAAATTTCTAAGCTACGCTTTCTGATTGTGGTATCTTTATCTACTGCTAGTTTTAATAAAGTAGGAAGATAATACTTCAGATCATCACCACTTCTATATTGCGAAATCAATTCTGTTAACAAAATATTCTTTACTGATACGTTATCTGAATTTGCAAATAATCGCATATAACGTGCTGTTGATTGTAATTTTACAGGATGCGCTTGGATATACTTGAAATAAGCTTTTATTGCCGCCATTGCAACATCTTGATCGTTATCAACTGCAAAATCTTTTACATGCAACATCGGTTGAACTAAATCTGGAAAATGAATTGCTATTTCTGTTGCTTCTTCAATAAATGCCAATCTTACGTCCTTACTACCGTCTTTTGCAAACTTCCTCTTAATAGTAGAATTTAACAATCGTTTAAATGCCTTTATCTTGTCTTTATCCTTGTCTTTATTATAAGTTTTTAACGGCTGCAGTTTGAGGAATAATGAACTAAGCGCACGTAATGCTGTTTCTCTTAGGACAGGAGAACTTTTTTTTGTTAATTTACTAAGTTTTTTGACAATTTGTTTATCGAATTCCGCATCTTTTAATCTAGTTAAACAAGCAACGATATTAACCAGTGTTGATAGTTCTGGTTTTTTCTTAAGACTTTTAAAAAGGAAATTCTTTATTACGCCTGAATTGCTATAGGTATCAGTAATTATCGTAATTGCATTTACAATTGCTTCTTGAATATTCTTATCCTTTAATCTGAAATTATCATAAATCAATGGTAATACTTCAGCTTCCAAACGGCTTTTATCGATCCAGCGTTCATCAATTCCTTTTTCATAATGTTTGAAATAGATCTCTTGGAAATCACAGGCGATGACAGATGTTGTTTTAATCACAGTTGCAAGTATAGCTTCTGAAGGGCTGTCTTGTAAGTTCATCATTGTCTGATATATCTCTTCATGTTTTGAGGAGTCTGCTTCATAAATTCTCGTTAAAGATTCGATGGCTGCGACTCTACGGAGAGAATCACCTTTCTTATTACCCTTATTTGATATATTTTCGGTTGCCCATTTTCTTAAGTCATTATAGTAATTCTCATATTTCAAATCGATATTATAAGCAGACGGTTCTATATGTAACATCAGAGCAATTTTTGCAAGAAACTTAATAACAAGAGCAGCAGCTTTATCATTATTACCTTTCAAGATGCTAATTAATGTGGGATATGCTTTTTCACACATATATTTCGATCTATTACTAATATTACAGAGGATCTCCGCCGTTAATATTCTTATTTCTTTGTTCTCAACATTTTGGGAAATCATGATATCATATATTGTGTCTAATAAGTCATAATTTTCAGAAATCTTCTGGATAACATTGTCTTTCAAGTAATTATTGAAATCTTCAAGTAAATCTAGTATTATCTCCTCATTCTGCGTTTTTCTTAATGCATTAATATAGCTTTCTAAGACTAATTTCTCATCAAATTCTTTAATAATATCGCCCAACGTATTTCTGGTTTCTTGTTCTTCATCTAAAAGAAGAGATATTATTAGTTTTTGTGTTTCTTCCAAATATAATAGGTCTTCTCTAGCTTTAAAGAGGAAATTAAATGTATTCAATAATCCTTTTTTAACCGTATTATCTTTCATTTGACTGATGCGTTCGAAATATGGAAATATCTTATATATGAATGGATCTGCGCCGAGCTGTATTGAAATTACGCCCAGACCCATTATTGTATCTACAATAATTGGTGACTTTTCACTCTTCTTAAGATACTTTGTTACTTCCCCAAGGATCTTGTCTAATTTTTCGGGATAAGAGATTATCAGTTGAGTTAATCCCCCGATTATTTTTTCCTTTGCTTTCATATCAATTTTTTCAAATGATTTATAGTCTTGAAGAAACCTATCTAAGAAGTCTTCATCCATTGACGCTATATAACCCATAATCTCGATTGCATGTCCCCTTAGCATATCTTGGCGATCTTTAGCTATAAATTTCATTTTCTCATATATATGTTCATATTTTGCGCGAAAATCATGAATAAGATTCTTGATAGTCCACATAGCACTTTTTCTAATCTGAACATTTTTTCTCTTTAACATAGGAATCGAAATATTATACGATAGTTCAGGATATTCTTTACCCAATGTCTGCAATACTTCTTTCAATGATTCCTTAACTTTATCGGGGACGAATCCGGCATACAAATGCTCATACAATCCTTGTATTTCTTCGGGATGTAATTTTCCTAAATCTATAACTAACTGTTTCATCTGGGAGATGTTGACGTCTTTTTCAGTACCAAACCCTAATTGAATTGTCGTGTATAATTTCTTTGTATTAATTCTGAATGCTGCAATTTTAATAGCTGGCGTGATAGCTCTAACAACTGCAGGCTCATGATCCATAGCGAGGTCCTCAAAAATTGGGACTACTTTCTCCGTATCTTCTTGAATTGGGTTAGTTTCTATGATATGACTAACCGCTTCTGCAACCATCTTCCGAATTCTGGGATTTTTATCCATTGTATATTTTTTTAATACATCAATATCTTGGTCGCTGATTGCTTGTGTCAATACTGCTTCATTTATGGTTTCTCTTAAGCTTTTATTAAAGAATAATTGGTATAC
>WJKO01000614.1 GCA_014729055.1 Promethearchaeota archaeon
AATGTCCCCTATTTTTCGCTTAATTTTTTTTTCCATTTCTTTGAGCGCGGCTTGATATATATCAAAAAGCCCATAACCGTCGCTTGAGACATTAAATATATCCAACCTACTGAAAAGTTGCATGTCACAATTAACTTTTTGATCTCCTTTTTGATTCTCACCATAAGCCTTGAAGATCACTTTTAAATTAGCTCTTTGTTCCCGGTTGGGAATAACTATTTCTTTTACCTTTCTAACAAAAGAATTGAACCTTTCTATCATTTTGTTTTTAATTTCGTCGGAGATTTCAACATTTCTAGGAATAAATTGGATTGTGATCAATTTGTCTTTCGGAATTAAATCTGCGATTGGCTGTAAAAAATCTTGTTTTGTGACAATTCCATCGATATCTTCTGAATTTTTGTCAACAATAATTAACGATTCAATGTTGTTGTCATGCATTTTTTTCTCTGCATTAAAAAGAGAATCATTATGGCTAATTGTAATTACTGGTGAATTCATAATAGTTTTCACTTTGATTTTCATCAATCGTTTCTTCTCTCCTTTACGGTCGCCTTGAGTCTGGCGGACTCTAGGTTGTGTTAAAAATTCTTGTATATCCCGTAAGCTAATGATTCCTTTAAGCTCTTCATTACTAACCACAGGCGCATGCGATATATTATGACTTCTAAATAGTTTTAAAACCGAGCCGATTGAATCGTCTGGTCCACACGTATAAGGATTATTAGTTTCTATGTTTGATATCGGATTTTTTCCCCACTCTGTTAGCACAGCTTGATGAATTATATCTTCATCACTGACTGCTGCGATTAATTTATTTCGTTCCATTACAGGTAGTAGTCTGATGTTATTTTCTAACATTAATTTTGCAGCATACATGATCTTATGCCTTTTAGTAAGTACTGGTGCTTTTTTCATCAATTTCTGTACTCTTGTGCTAGATTCATTATAATCTGAGCGAGTGATGAAGCGTTTTGCAATCACACCAACATAATTATCATTCTTGTCAATGACAATAGCAACGGGAGTGCGTTGTTTTTTCAATTGATTTAGGCATTTTCTTAATGTTTCATTCTCACTGATCTTATTAAAATCAGAAGACATAAAGTCATTTACTCTTTTAGATTCCATTTTTTTAAACTCATATACGTAAAAACATCATATACCTAAAAATCTAATGTCTTATTTACATAAATTAGATTTTTATAAGAGAAGGATCAATTCTTAATCGAGGTAAGTTATAATTTCAGAAATTCAGCAAACAAGTCTTTATGGTCAAGCCGCCTTTATGCATTTGGCTTTATTGTATTTAACGAAACAGCGATCAGTCCAAAATGAATTAAAAAGGCGCAATCTTAATATAAGGTTGCTTATCGTCACACCAGATTTTAAGCCATTAACTATACTTCACTTTAAAAAGGATACAATATTGGTAAAAGCTGCGTCTGATGATGTTTTAAAAGATAAATCAACATGGGATTGCAAATTAGAATCACCCGCCATGGTGTTATTAAATTATTTTTTAGGAGTTTACGGGGCGGTGCGTCCGCTGTTATTTGGGAAAATTAAATCGGCAGGTATGCCTAGCTTATTGAAGCTAGTTTGGTTTGTTAAGAGATGTCATGGCTTTTTTGGCGCGAATAAGAGTTATGCAAGAGCGGTATTCTTCAGATTCTATAACAAAAAATAAGCTATTTATAAAATGTCATGACATGCTCATATATTTGCAGGTAATACTAGATTTCTTAATTAAAACCTAGTTTATTCTTACACGAATTCAAATGAGCGTCAAGTCAATTAAAGAAAAACCAGATTTTAATTATGAAATATATGAGAATATTGAGAATTTTAAATATCATATCGCAGAAATTGAGGCAGAGGATCGCACTAGGATTATTAAATCAGTACTTCGCCTAAATTCTTCTCTAAAATTAGAGGATTTAATTACGAGACGGATTTTACTTTATCTTTAGTTTTTTGTTAGGGCTATAATGTAAATTTCTCTACTGTTCTTTCTGCTGGCTTTAGGTTTATAACTGTGAATTTCCTTGAAATATGGCGTCATCATTTGAATTAATACTTTCAAATCGGGTGAGTGAAATATCTTTGCTACAAAGTCACCATTCTTAATTAAATATTTCCTTGCAAGATTAAAAGCGCGTTCCGCTAAGGTAAAGGACCTCGCAGAATCAGTACTTCTATTTCCTGTCGTGTTAGGTGCCATATCACTAATAATCAATTCAAATCCTTCAGGAACTTCATTTTCAATCATTTTTTCAACCTTTTTTGAAAAGA
This sequence comes from Promethearchaeota archaeon, assembly GCA_014729055.1. Taxonomy (GTDB): domain Archaea; phylum Asgardarchaeota; class Lokiarchaeia; order Sigyniarchaeales; family Promethearchaeaceae; genus WJKO01. The sequence continues at coordinate 2,296 of WJKO01000614.1, forward strand.
CATCCATTTTGAGTATTTTAGCTCCTGGTATGGACGACGTACGAGTCTGATCGATCCCTATAATTTTAGTAGGTTTGTTTTTAGTTCTCTTAATAATCACTTCAAGCCACGATCCTGGAGCACACCCCAGATCTAGAATTCGTCTGGCATTTTTTAGAATATTATATTTATCGTCTATTTGGATCAATTTGAATGCGGCTCGAGATCTATATCCTTTTTCGACAGCTTTTTTGTGATACAGATCCTTCTTATATCTGTTGGGTTTCATTTTATTGTGACACCATTCTTCGTTCTTCGCTTCCTGCTTATATGATCACAATCAAACATTCTTATATAACTTTAATTGTATAGAGATTGTATAAAGAAATATGGAAAATCAGCAGAAACATAAGGAAAATAATAAGTCACAGAGCGAAAAATTTGCCGAATTAATTAAAGAAGTAATATTATTTGCTTTAGTACTAATCGTGGTTATGGGTGTAGCACTTGGTATTTTTTATCTTCTGAAAAATGAATTGCTAATTAATAACGAGTTCTATTTTCACATATTGTGGTATCCACTAGCTTGTCTTGCAATGATAATCTGGATAATAGGAATAAAGAAAGATAATATCAAAAGATATCTTTTAAACAAACCCAGTTGGCCAAAACCACATCATAGATGGTTCTATATTCTCTATTTTATCTTTTTTGTAATTTTTATTTCTGGCTGGGTTGTGATCTTATCCTTGGGCTCAGAATGGGGCTATATTGATTATCCAATAAACTTACTGATAGTGAGTTTAACACACTCTTGCATTGGTGCACCTTTAGTTGAAGAAATTTTATTTAGAGGATACATTCATGAGAAGTCAGAAGAAGTATGGGGTAAAGATGGGTGGTATATCAACTGGAAATTGCTCAAATACCCAAATTCACAAGATGAAAATGTTAAAGTTCATGAGAAGCGTGTAATGAATTTTCGAATTACTTTTGCAGCCCTATTTTCTTCATTTTTGTTTGGTGTCTGGCACTTGAATGTTATACAGAGCATTTACACGTTTTTTGGGGGATTGATTTTCGTAAAAACACGGCGAGAGTGGGGTAAAACATTGATTGCACCCATAATTTTGCACAGTACATGGAATTTAATGGCTCAAGTCTTCGTAATAACTAATTTTCCAATAATGCCCGATATAATAAACTGGATGGTTGGTCTCTTCTGAGATCAATATGTTCTTCTCTATCACTTAATCAAATTTTTTTTTTTCGATTTATAAACACTCCACGTAGTATACTATTGAGAAAAACTATTGAAAAACTAAAGAAAAGATTCAAGTTAAAACTAAATGATTAATTATTTGAGTTGATTATGGTTGATGGTAGATTATAAAGAAGTAAATTTTAATAATACAGAATGTGATTGGGGAGACTTTGAGCAAGAAATCCGACACCGGATTGCTATTGAGATTGCACACGGAATGAGATTAATATCTGATCAAGAATATTATGATCGTTATCCCGATAATGCCGAAATCTTGAATAGAGATTATGAAATATGGTTAGAAATACAGAAATTTGATGAAGAATCTAATAAGGAATAAGATTTTCACTATATTTTTGTTATCTTATTTTTATTTTTAATTAAATTGAAATTAATTGAAATAATTCAAACATAGCTTTAAACATAAGTCAACATTGTACAAATAAAAAATAGGGTAGCAATGTTTAGGGTTTAAAGAAGATGAACTTTTTTGAGATGTATAGGAAAAAAGGCATGAGAGAAACATTGAAGATTCTTGGTCAGTTAAAGAAAAATGAAGCGAAGCAATCAATTTTTTACGATAGAATAAAGGAGAATAAAAGTTATTTAAACTCATTTTTTAGAGTAAAAAAGGATTTAATTCAAACAGGGATAATTGGATATAGACTAGATAACGACCAAAAAAAAATAATTTTTCTCACTGAAAAAGGGAAGGAGCTCACCAGACTTATTACGAAGATTGAAAACACCTTAAATCATAAAAAATAAATTTCTTACTTCCTCATTTTTTTTATCTACTGATTTCTTGTTTATAAACGAAGAGATATAAAAAAATATATAGAAAGAAGAAGACTAGCTAATGATGGCTAATGAATTCTAATTATGTCATAGGAATTGATTATGGTACAGATTCAGTAAGATGTCTTGTAGTAAATGCTCAAACAGGTCAAGAAATAGCGACAGACGTTTTCTATTACCCCCGCTGGAAAAAAGGAAAATTTTCTAATCCTAAGAAAAATCAATTTAGACATCATCCATTAGACTATTTAGAAGGACTAGAAACCACAATTAAGTCTTGTCTCAATAAGGTGCCAAGCGATGTTATTGATAATATAAAGGGTATTGCAGTTGATACTACTGGTTCTACACCTTGTCTCGTTACGAAAAAAGCGGAACCCTTAGCTTTATTAGAAGAATTCCAAGACAACCCAAATGGTATGTTTATTTTATGGAAAGACCATACTGCGGTAAAAGAAGCAGATCTTATCAATCAGACGGCCAAGTCTTGGGGGGGTGTCGACTATACTAAATATGAAGGTGGTGTATATTCTTCTGAATGGTTCTGGGCTAAGATTTTGCATGTTTTACGTGAGGATAAAAATATTAGACAGAAGGCATATTCTGCAATTGAACTTTGTGATTGGGTTCCCGCAATACTTACAGGTACTAAGAATATCCATCAAGTTAAGCGGAGCCGATGTGCAGCAGGCCATAAAGCCATGTGGCATGAATCATGGGAGGGATTACCAAGCGAGGATTTCCTCTCAACAATAGATCCGCTGTTAAAAGGCTTTCGCAAGAGATTATATACAGAAACCTATACTGTTGATAAAAATGTGGGTTATTTATGTGATGAATGGATGTTGAAGCTGGGATTGCCGAAGAACCTAATAGTTGGTGTTGGTGCATTTGATGCCCATATGGGTGCTATTGGTGCAAACATTAAACCATTTTCTCTAGTAAAAATAATGGGAACTTCTACTTGTGATATTGTTGTAGTTCCAAAGAGTAAAATTGAAAATAAGCTAATCAAAGGAATATGTGGTCAAGTCGATGGTTCAGTAATACCTGGTATGATTGGATTAGAAGCAGGCCAGAGTTCATTTGGCGATGTTTATGCGTGGTATAGCTCTCTATTAACTTGGTCCATCGAAAATTTAATGCAAAAGCTTGCAAATGACAAGAATAAAGATATTTCAGATTTGATTAAAACAACCAAAGATATGATGATTACAGAATTATCAAAAAAAGCAGAATCCATACCTATCGATGAAAGTGGTATTATAGCTCTGGACTGGTTTAATGGAAGAAGAACGCCGAACGCGAATCAATTGCTTAAAGCCGCAATTATGAATTTAAATTTGGCAAGCGGTGGTCCTGCCATATTTAGAAGTTTGGTTGAGGCAACTGCATACGGAGCAAGAAAAATTAACGATTGTTTTGAATCTCAAGGTATTCCTATTAAAGAAATCATAGGAATAGGAGGTGTTTCGAAGAAGTCCAGTTTTGTTATGCAAATATTAGCTGATGTATTGAATCGCCAAATTAAGGTCTGTGAGTCAGAGCAAGCGTGTGCATTGGGCGCTGCTATCTGTGCAGCAACCGCAGCAAATATATATAATTCAATTAAGGATGCACAAAACAATATGGCAAGTGCTTTTTCGACCATATATATTCCAAATTCGATAAATGCAGACAAATATAATTCGTTATATGAGTCTTATAAAAGATTGGGGACATTTGTTGAACAGCATATAGATGAGAATAAAGATAAATACATAAATAAGTGATGAGAATGGATTCAATAGACAAGTTAAAAAGGCAAGTATATGAAGCAAATTTGGAATTAAAAAATAAGAATTTGGTTGTTTATACCTTTGGCAATGTCAGTGGTATTGATCGGAAGAAGGAGATTATTGTAATTAAGCCCAGCGGAGTCCCTTATGAAAACTTAAACCCCGAAGATATGGTATCAGTAGACTTTCATAATAACGTTCTCGATGGAGATAAATGCCCGTCTTCTGACACGTTAACCCACATTGTATTGTATAAACATTTTCCAAGCATTGGAGGTGTGGTGCATACACATTCAACTTTTGCAACATCTTGGGCCCAAGCAAAGAAACCAATTCCATGCCTTGGTACCACACATGCGGATTATGCAAATCGTCAGATACCTTGTACTCAAGTGATTTCTGATAAACAGATTAAGGGTAATTATGTAGAAGAAACGGGTAACCAGATTATTGAAACCTTCCAAAATTATTCATATGAGGCAACTCCAATGGTCTTAGTGGCATCGCATGGACCATTTACGTGGGGGAAAGATCCCGATGAAGCTGTATATTATAGCGTTATTTTAGAAGAATTAGCAAAAATGGCATATCTTACAATGCAGATTAACCCACATATAGAAGACATTAAACAGTCCCTAATAGATAAACATTATAACCGAAAACACGGTAAAAATGCCTATTATGGTCAAAAAAAATAAGAAAAATATACTCAAAGAACAAAAATATAAAATATGGAGATTTGAAAAATGTTAAATTCAAAAAATAAACCAGAAGTTAAATTAGGACTTATAGCAGTTTCACGAGATTGTTTTCCAATCGAATTAAGTAAAAAACGCAAAATGGCAGTTATCTCTGAAGCAAAAAATCAGAATTTAAAGATAGAAGATATTGAAATCATTGTGGAAAATGAAAATGATGTATTAAATGCATTAAATGAAATTGAAAAGAAGAAAATAAATAGTTTGATAATATTTTTAGGTAATTTTGGTCCAGAAGGACCATTAACAATGTTAGCCCAGAAATTTAGTGGACCCGTAATGATATGTGCTGCGGCTGAAGAAAGCCAAACCGATCTAATAAATGGCAGGGGTGACGCATATTGCGGATTATTAAGTGCATGCTACAATTTAGGTCTGAGAAACCAACGGATTTATCTACCAGAATATCCGCTCGGAACTGCCATGGATATTGTTAACATGATTCGAGAGTTTATTCCGATTTCAAGAGTTATCATTGGAATAAAAAACTTGAAAATATTTACGTTTGGTCCGAGACCACAAGATTTTTACACTTGTCATGCGCCCATTAAACCATTATTTGATTTGGGTATTGAAATTATGGAGAACAGCGAATTGGATTTATTAGATATTTTCAATAAGGCAAAAAATCATCCGAATATCAAGAAAATTAGGGACGAAATGAAACAAGAACTTGGAGATGGAAATCAATATCCAGAATTACTTGAAAGACTGGCCCAATACGAAGTTGCCTTGATGAATTTTTATCAAGAAAACATAGGAGCTAAAGAATTCGGGATTTTCGCAATCAAATGCTGGCCTGCATTTGAAGAATATTTTCAATTCGTACCTTGTTATGTAAACTCTCGAATGGCAAAGAAGGGTATTCCTATTGCTTGTGAAGTAGATGTATATGGTGCGCTGAGTGAATATATGGCATACTTAGCTACTGAAAAAATATCTACTATTTTAGATATCAATAATACCGTACCTAAAGATATGTATGAAGGAAATCATCTCGGTGAACAAGGTTTTAAACATACTGACTTATTTATGGGATTCCATTGTGGAAACACGGCCACGGATTGTATGAAAACATATAAAATGAATTTTCAATTAATCATGCATAGATTATTAGAGCCAGAAAGCGATCCGAATATTACAAGAGGTACATTAGAGGGGCAAATGAAACCAGGAGACGTTACAATTTTTAGGATCCAGTCAACTCCAGAAGTCCAGATGCGGGCATATATAGCGCAAGGAGAAATATTAGACATTCCCCCAAAAACGTTTGGAACTGCAGGAATTTTTGCAATTTCAGAAATGGGTCGATTTTATCGATATGCTTTGTTAGAAAAGCAATTTCCGCATCACACTTCGGTGGCGTTCAAGCATTGTGGTAAAACTTTATTTGAAGCCCTAAAATTATTAGGAATTAAAGATATTTCAGTAAACTTGCCTGAAAAGTCATATTTTAACGGAGAAAATATATTCAAATAAGAATAGAATAATGGAGAAAACCTCAATCCGATTGTTCTTCCCATTCTTCTAATATCTTTTTGAACTGCTTTCGAGTTATATTATCGATGTAATCACTCCCGTCTTCAAAACCATATTCATCTATAGGATCCTCATCGTTAATATTAAGTGAAGATACATTTTCAAAATATGTATCAATAGTGCCCTTTTCCTTTTTTTCTTTTATTTCAGGTGAAGATTTATGGTCTAATACGATAGCATCCGGATATTCTTTATTAACTCTTTTTACGGCACTTTCTACGATATACCAACCTTTTGGAATGCCAATGTTATATTTTAAAACCTTCATTTTCTTAAGAGTATCGTAAGTATCAAAATATTCCCTTTCAGAAAGTCCTGCCCGCAACATAATCCGTTTAAGTTCGCTTTTCAGATCAATAGGTCCATATCGTCCTAAAACTTGAATAAATAGCGCTTGAAGTATAGGAAATTTATTTTGATTTTTATTAATTTTTTTGAAATTTCTTTCCCAATCCAATACGCTCATTTGTATCT
>WJKO01000056.1 GCA_014729055.1 Promethearchaeota archaeon
AAGCAGGATCTTGACCTTAAAGCGCAGATGGAAAAAATCAAAAAACGAAAACTGAAAGAGAAGAAAGAAAAAGAAGCGCGAGAAAAGGCAAAAGGAGAAGCTGAAGGTCCAGTAATTCCTGAAAAAACAGATAAAGAAAAACGTTTAGAGCAGCTGAAGAAAAAACGTGCAGCTGTACTCTCAACAATAAAAAACGCTCAAGATTCTCTATCTGATAAACCCTTTGAGATACCTAGTGTCGATTCACCATCAGAAACTACTGATAAGCCAAAGCCTCCTATGGCTCCTAAGATGGTTGAGAAAGAAGAGGAAAAAGATTACGTTATATGTCCTACTTGCGGTACAAAGAATCCTATTGGTAGTAAATTTTGTATGGAAGACGGCACTCCTCTTTAAGTTAAAAGTAGTATGTTATCTATCGTAATTCTAATGTTTTTTTAATTGAAAAAAAAGAATGTAAGAAATCTATTTACTTATTTTTTTGTATTATATCTTACTTCCACAGTTGGGGCAGAAAGGATCTCCAGGCATTACTTTCGCACCACAATTTGGGCAAAACTCCGTGGCTCCACTAGAGATTGTTTGTGTAGAACTAGTCCTTGGTGCACCACCGTAGTCAACACTACCTGCCATTGGTTCTTGACTTGGCTTTTTCGCTTTTTTACCACTGTCTTCGTCGTCAGGATCATATTTTAAAGATCCAATAAACGCGCCGAAAATACCACCGATTAATCCACCTTCCAAGCAAGATGTTAATACCGCGGCTGCATAAGGCAATCCCGTCATTCCGCTGAAAAGACCGTCTGCCAGATTTGTAATCACTGATGTGATATCCACCTCAAGTAAGGCTGAAACGATACCTCCTAAAGCATATGGAATAACCGCAACAGCTATACCATATCCAACACCAACAGCCATGCCTGAGTCAAATCCTTTCTTTGCAGATTTACAGAATAAAGCAGATGTAACTATTCCAGTAAGCATCCAAGGTAACATTATAGCAAATGCAAATCCAATTTCATCGGGTCTAAAATACAAAGACCAATGGAGTGGAAAGAATAAAAGCATAACAACACCTATCGAACCTTCGATTAATATTGGTATCAGAGCTTCTCCCCCTCCGACATCAAATTGACTAAAAGCAGCTTCAAAAATAGTATCCAACGCATCAGCAATATCAACAACCAATCCATTTGTGATTGCCGCGCCTAAATCTAAGACTTGGAATGAGATCCACGCCATAGGTATCAAACAACACATTCCAAGACAACCCGTCCAAATAACCCGCCATAAACCCATATAAATCACGTATAAGTAGTAATGAATATTTTATTTCTAGTATTATTTAGATTATAAAAACTTATTATAATAAGTATTTGGTTAAAATAAAAGATAATTATTTAAAAAAAAATAGACTTGACAATCTTAGTGATTTTTATGGATAACGAGATGAGATATGATCCTATATTAAAAGAATGGGTTATTGTTGCGAAAAATCGAACAGTTCGACCAGTTTTGGGTAAGTCTTTTGAGAAAAAAAAAAAAACATGGACATGTCCGTTTTGCCCAGATGCACCCGAAGGTGCCGGGAATTGGGTAGTAAAGTGGGTTCCTAATCGATTTCCTTCTTTAATAGATGAATCTGGAATGTCGTTTAAGAATGAGGAATTAGTCGATAATTTCTACAAGAAACGTCCTGGAAAGGGACGATGTGAAGTAATATTATTTACTCAAGATCATGAAAAGACGTTGGGAGATTTAACAATCCACAATATTGAAGCTTTGATTAAGTTGTGGCAAGAAAGACAAGAATTCAGTATGAGGGATCCTGAATTTAAATATACATTTATTTTCGAGAACCGTGGCGAGATTATAGGAGTATCAATATCACATCCCCATGGTCAGCTTTATACGTTTCCATTTATACCTCCTAAAATAAATAAAGCACTACAATCTGCTAACGAATATATGGAGAATAATGATTCGTGTTTATATTGTGAGATTATTAGCGTTGAAAAAGAAGACGGCAGTAGAATTATTGTTGAAAATGACGATTTTATATCCTTTATTCCTTATTTCGCTAAATGGCCATTTGAAATACATATTTATCCGAAAAAACATGTAAACTATATCAATGGTATAACGGATTCAAATGCGGTCACTAATTTTGCGAAAATCCTGAAAAAAGTCGTGAAAAAGCTAGATGGATTGTATGGTTTTACGATGCCCTATGTAATGTCACACCATAACGCACCTTACAACTGTGGAAATGTGAATGGTTATCATTATCATATAGAGATATATCCTCCCTATCGTGGAAAAGATAGAGTTAAATATCTAGCCGGGGTGGAATTGGGTACGAATACTATAATTAATCCAACGAATCCAAGCGAGAACGCTGAGCAATTAAGAAATGTAGAGATTGATTAATCTGGGGCAATTTTATATGCTCTCATGATTAGATCATTCATAATATCAATATAATCAGAAATCCTTTTCTCAAAATGCTCCAAAAATGTTAATTCATCAACATCTAAATATTCTTCATATATTTTTGCTCTCTGGTTCACAGCATAATATTTTTCTTTGATTTTGATGATCTTTTTTTTAGGTTTACTTAACATTTTCTCAATTTTAGCGCGGTATACTTTTCGTTTTTTATCCTTACTTCTACTCTTTCCCTTCTTGATCAATTTCTCTATTTTGGCTCTATATTTTGGCAATCGATATTTTTTCTTGATCCATTCCTCATTCCATTCATATAAGTATTTTTCCTCATCGTTGAGCTTGTCTTCTTCTGCAATCTCTGATTTTCTTTTCTTTACCATCAATAAACCATGATTTCTTTGCAGTTGAGCGAAATCTTTTCGTTTTACTTGTTTATCCAACTGCCGTATTTCTAAGGACAAATCCTCAAGTTTTGGTACGAGTTGTTCAAAGGTATCCTCAATACCCTCAATAGTCTCAAAGTCTCCTTCAAGTGCAAAATCTAAAGACACATATTGTGACATTTTATATTTTGACACATCGGCTAAACGCAATACTTCAATTCCAGGATCAATTTCTGAACGATGTGTAAAGTCGTATATGATTCCTATTGCAAAAGGATTAGCTTGTTGCCAACCTAAATGCGTTAAAACGTCAGTTTCTGAAAAAAAGAATCCAAATCCTGGATGTGTATGCCACCAACCAACTAAAAACTCATTTCCCGCTTCTTTATAGTCTTTCCCCGATTTCAATTCTCTCTTTTCAAATATTTTTTCATCGATTTTAGCAGTTTCAGCATAATGTTTTGATTCATATTTTACTCCCGCTCCACTGCCAGCAAGTATTGGGATCGCAGTTCTAACATGAGTGTTATCATTTTCATCTAAATAGCCAATTAGGATTCCATAAACTTCTCGATATTCTTTCTCATTCATGTATTTATTCGCATAGCGTGATCCATATAAAACCATGCGTCTATAGGCATCTTTAGAAATATAGATCTTTTCTCTTTCAAAATCTCCGAAACTCAATGTCATTCCCCTTAATTGAAGAATTCGTTTAAAATTAAATAAAACTTTCTGCAAATTATTCGGTAAACTATAGTCAATTAAAGAATTTCTCCGCTGATGAGTCTAATATTTGATTTCTTCGTTAGGTATGTGAAATAGAAACGTTTATAGACTCTGATTAGATAAAGAGCGGTAATCGAAGATAATAGACCAATTATCACTACAATAAAAATATATGGTTTGATAGCTGGTTTGAAATGCACAATATTATATATTTCCAGATTTACCTTGGTTTGCCCAACGAATTCAGTACCATCATGGTATTTAACAATGTAGTCTATGTAGAGGATCGTATTAGAAATGGTTCGTAGTTTTCTGGGATAAAGCCGAATATAGAGATTGTAAAAATTATTTCTTATTTTCGAACTGGGGTTATAAAGGTAATAGTTCTCTGAGAAATATCTTTCTTCGTAATTCATATTCGTAACAATGATTTTGAAATAATCCTGATCTGAGCACTCGATAAATGGCACATAAATCTTAATATGATCATCAAAATCGCTATAACTGATTTTGTGGTCGAATTCATCATACATTACGGGTAAAAAGTTACTCGGGATATCAGTTAAGATATTTATCTCTAAGGGGATAATAAATTGCTCTTGGTTTGCAGTGATATTAAAAATGAAATTTTGTTCAAAATTCTCCTTATCTAGATCGAGCATTGCTTCAGATAAGACGTCATCAACTTTAAAATTAAGAATTTCAACACCTGTGGATTCTATATAGGTTCTCTTGATAGTTTTAAAATCATTATACATGGTATAATTTGTGGTGTTATAACTGAATTCGATGCCATTTATCTCCCCAGAAAGGAAATATTGACCGTATCTAGGTAATCTACTAGGATTTCTACGAATAATTAAACTAATCAAAGAATCCCGAATATCATTATAGGATACACCAAGAGAATATAATGAATCAGATATATTGAATTGCTGATTAAAATTCTCATCATTCAATGAAACATTAGTCTTATAATATTTCTTTAAATTACTAATTGTATTCTTTGTATTCACTTCGGTAGAGATACCGTTTTCATTAAAATCCACTAAACTCTGAATTATAGAGCTTGATTCTGCCATCAATTTATTCCGAAAATAAACCTGTATTATACTAAAATAAGAATCAGAGCAGTTCTCAAATCCAAATATATTTGAATATAAGTTTTTGAGATGGAAATTGTCCATAGTTTGTATTGGTAATCTATATTCTAATAATTCTGATTCCTTTAACAAATCAACGACGTTTACTGTCTGTGTTCCTATAAGATATAATCCCTCACTCGTTGGTAAATAATACTTTTGTTGAATACGTACGCTGGTATCATTACCCATATTTTTTATTAAAATATCTGAATATTTTTTCTCTTGTGCGTCTATTGTTGCGGGTATACTAACATTAACCTCTCCTTTATATATTGTGTTAGCCCAGTCTTCATTCCCGACAGGATCGATCGCAGTTTTCTCGATTAATGATAATACCGAGTTAAAAGTGTAATCCATTATAAGCGGTGAATTTTTGCGGACTAACATATCTTCTATGAGAATTGTCATCATTATATAATATAGGATGTCGGTGGCTTCAATAACATTTGATTCTGTCATCCAAGGATTATTTGGGCTTAAAAATTCGGTGAAACTATAATCTGCCTCCTCGCTTTCAAACGAGAATTCTGTATCTAACAATTCGCTAAACCCAATGTCTCCAAACAAACCCAAGAAGTTATCGAAAAGGAGAGGAATCGTTCCCTCATTCAAGCGTTCATTAAAACCTAAATTGTTTGAATCTTTTATGATGTAATCAAAAAAAGCTGTATACTTCCACGATTCTACAAAAACATTATTATACAAATTTCGAGCCATTTTTATAAGTGTGGGCAAATTTCCCAAATATATACCAGTAAATTCATCTTTTAAGATGATGGGATCCAAACCTACGGGACAACCCCAATTGGAGATAGCATTTAATGGGTCGATGTTAACTGTAGTTGATAATCCATTTATTGCATTTTCAAGTGATTTTTTAGTTTCAAAAAGCGATTGATAGATCGCCGATAGATTCAACTTAGAAACATGTTGGGTTTGAAGGTTGTATTGAGTTAAACTATCCTTTATATCTTGCAGTCTGTTTTCCGTCTGTGAAATATAGGTCCCGTATAATGCATTGAAACGCGTTTCCATGATATAGTTGGTGAATCCTTGATTATTGAAATATTCAATTAAGCTCCAAATATCGTCCATAAAAAGGTCCATTTCGGGATATATACCCGTAGAAAGACATTCTATTGGTTTATTATTAGCGAAATAATTGTTATCCGCTTCAACATTATATACATTATAATAAAAAGTTCCATTTAATGTCGAAAGTAAGTTTTTGTATAATATTTCAAATTGTTGCGATAGTTCCGAACAATAAGTTCCAGCTTCATCGTAATCAGATAAGCTTGTATAATTCAAGATATCAAGAAGATCTTTGAATAATTCCTTGGGAAAATTAGTTCCTATTATCCCATCTCTACAGTTTTTCAAATACGTATCAATGAGATCTCCAATATCTTGCATTTCAGTATAAATTGTATCTCTCCAACTGAGACCAAATTTGGTTATATTATATGCTATGGTTATATTGGTTGAATTTGATAGAAATTGGATTGTTCTATTTTGTGGTGCAATACTTTCTGCATTAGGATATCTTTCATAATTATCAATCCACATTATTGATGCGTTTTCTATAATCGAATAACCTCTTCCAAAGTCCGTTTCGGTTATTACATTTGTTTTATTTAACGTAGGAATAAATAATTGCAGTTCTATTTGTTCCAGATGAGGGGTACTTCTAATTACAAGGGATAGATTATCTAAGTACAAAGACCAAGTCTGATTTGGGTAAAAAGTAACATTATCTGTGAAATTAATACCTGCCGAGATTCTGATTTCTTCAGAATTAACGATTTCATTATCTAAGTCATAAGAAATAGACGACCACTCATTATATTCGGTTTCATTGATACGCTGGGAAAAAATAACATTATCATTTATTGCAAAAAAGATTTCTGAGCCAGAGTTATTTAAATTTGTAAACGGTTCTGTTATAGCAAACGATGCATTGAACTCAGCAAAATCACGCGGGAGGCGCCCGAAAGTAGAGTTCTGATGCAATATTATTTTATCATCTGTTTGATATTCTTTTTTAGTATAATTGAGAGTTAATTTTACGGTATTGATCAAGATGCTGCTCCATATTCGGGTTACACCATCACGGTTATGATAATGGTCTGCTCGAAACTTAAGTGTATAATTACCAGTAGCGTTAAAAACTTGTTTTAAATCGGTCAAACCAAATGACTTTTCTGGCCAACTTGATTGACTTCCAATTGTTTGTTCTTCTGTGGACTGATTACAATGCAAATTACGTTGCCAATTACCAATTTTAAATTCTGTTCCATTGGGCACAACAATCCAAACGGATAAGTTTAAATCTCCGACGGTATCGGCATTCCATGATGTGGATCCAATTTGCATATAATAATCAAATGTTAATTCTGCATCAACAAGATTATTGGTTCCATTATATGTGAAATTTGACATTATACCTCCAGAGTGCTGTCCATCATTCCCAAATCCCCCAGTATAACGACACCAACTTAGTTCTAATGCTGCCGAGAAATCGGGTGGGACGGGTGTAATTGGATCATAGATACCATTATATAGCGGATCTTCGGGGAGTGTAATATTTTTAAATTTCCAATTCCCAATAGATTCTAAATCGTCCTCATAGTCTCCAGAATCATTGAATTTTGTGAAAATGTGTTGATTTTCTATCCCAGTTAAGTTTAATTTTAGATTACCAGGATTACTTAAAACAAGATTTTCCCATTGTGTTTTGACATCATTATTGTCGTTTAATTGCCAATCGTTTACATCATTATCGAAATCACCATTCTGAATATATTCCCGGGTTTCATTTATATCTGTTATGTTTGTATAGATTCCAACAGTCTTTACACTGTTGTTTAATTTAAGATTTATTGGATTTTCAACATTACTCACACCGATTACTTCTTCAGTCCAAATGCCATCGATCAAATCTTCATCCCATAAGCTTGAACTTCTTGGAATTTTATTAATACGAACTCTATCAGAAGACTGCTTGCTTTTTTCTTCTTCTATATTTTTAATTTGATTTATGGGAAGAATTCTGCTCTTACCCATAACAATAATAAGAATAGGGTTCAAGACCAAATAGAGAATTATTACATTAAGAATAATTCTTTTCAGTTTTTTAGTAGATAATTTGTATGAAAAACACCGATATAATTTCATGGATAGATAAAGAATAAAAAAAAATGGTATTAATATTATTTCGATACTTTAGTGCATCTTTTTGAAAATTCCAAAAAAATATTTTAATTCAATTCCTTTCAAAATTAGGACATAATTTGTGATATCTAGAATGAACTCGAAGGACAAAAAAACGGTTATCGGCTTTGTTGGATTACCGGGTTCTGGAAAAAGTACAGCAATTTCTGCTGTGTCAGATTTGGGGCATGTAGTTACAATGGGAGACGTGCTTCGCGATGAATTACGAAAAAGAGGCGAAAAAATAAATCCCTCTTCATTGGGTTCACTTGCAAAAGAATTGAGAAAGAAACATGGGAAGGACGTTGTTGCACGAAAGTGCATTGAATTAATCAAAGATATGAACGAAAATGTGATCTTAGTGGATGGATTACGTTCTATGTATGAAGTCGAGTTATTTAAGGAAGAGTGGAAATTTCCGATAATATCCATTGAATGTGAAAACGACAAACGATATAAGAATCTTTTAGCACGTCAACGTTCAGATGATTCTACTGATATAACTCTTATAAAACAACGCGATAAACGTGAATTATCGTTTGGAATTCAAGATGTAATCAGTCAATCGGATTATAAAATTAAAAATAATTCTGATATTGACAAATTAAGACAAAAAACATTGCAAGTAGTAAGAAAAATAATAGGGTAAACATTATGATTAAAACTTATATTAAACTAATTTTCTATCCGACGGAAAACTATGATAAATTAGTGCAAGTAATTAATAATATCGTTGATATTTCAAGAGATGCCATAGAAGTAGATGAAAAAAAGTACTATAAAGTGCTTCGTGTTGAAATTGAGGGAAATGAAAGTCTCAGAATGATATATGATGGTTTGCGAAAGCAACAAATTGTTGAATCTGCGAGGCATTTTTTACTTAATAAAATCAAAGACGATAAGGTAGAATTTCTGCTGAATAAACAAGCACTTTTTATGGGAAAATATCACTTTTGTGATCGACCCAACGAAAGTTCCATGGGACCTGTTTGGGTGGAAATAGAGTCGAATAATATTGAAAGTGTTATCGAATATCTAACGCCACCAACGAAAGACGGAAAGATTCTCGAAGTCGATTATGTTCCTAAATAGGATTACTTAAGGTGGAATTATCAATGAATGATTTAAATTCAGATGATCTTGTAAGATTGTTAACACATTGGATAACGCATAATTTGCAACACATGAAAGATATGGAAAAATGGACAGAGCGAATTGAGCAATCAGTGTCGAAAGAAATTTCTCAGAAACTAAGGAAAACCAATAAGTTTTTAGAGAAAATTAATCATCAATTTGAAAAAATAAAAAATGAAATTCAAAAGGAAGAGAATAAAACAGCTGATACAATCCAAAATAAGCCGAAAGAGAGTTCTCGAAAACTTCGGGAAGACAAAGCAAAAACCGAAGAAGGATCTCGAGAGATAACATTTAGAAAGATTGGCACCATTCATACTCCCTACCAAGAAACAGCACCCTATCAGCCTGTGGAAAATGATAAGGGCAAGTTCAGTATTGTTTTGGATACTACATATAAGAATGGCTTGAAGGAGCTAGCTAAGTTCGATTATATTTATGTAATTTATCATATCCATGCGATCTCTAGAAAAACAGAACCTATAATCACTCCTCCTTGGACTAATGGACATAAAGTTGGTATTTTTGCCAGTCGGTCTCCATTACGCCCAAATCCGATCGGGCTTAGTGTTGTAAAAGTTAAAGAAATTAACGATAATATTATTTTTACTTCTGGTCTGGATGTTTTTAATAATACCCCTTTACTTGATATTAAACCTTATATTAAGGATTTGGATTCAAAACAAGATGCTAATTATGGTTGGATAAAGGATTTAGAGGGATATGAACATTTATTACTACATCTTAAGGGAATACCTCACGATTATTAGCTAAGAATGTATATAAAAAAAAATCATTTGTGGATTATAATGAATAAAAAAGATGGGCTGTTTGAGAAACATCTCAGAGCGCGAAATAAGCTAGACTATGTTTTGGGGAAAACGCGTCCTGAAGTTGATTGCATTTTATGTAGCATTGTAGAGGGCGATCCCTTGGTGAAAAACTATATAATTCACATTGACGAGATTGCCGTAGTTTCTCTGAACCTCTATCCTTATAATCCAGCACAACTACTCATATTTCCTATAAGACATATTACTGATTTTCGCGAATTGAATGATAATGAAATTCTCCATATTTCGCATTTAATTAAAAAATCTCAAGATATGATCACCGAATTATACGATCCTCGTGGATTTAATTTAGGATTGAACCAAGGGGATTGTGCTGGAGCCAGTATTGAACACTTGCACTACCATTTAGTGCCTCGCTTTAAGAACGAGTTGGGATATATTGATATCATTGGGAAATCAAGAGTAATTGTTGAGGATATCAATTCGATATACGAAAAACTCAAGCAAATCGCACCGAAATACTTTAAAAAAGAGCAAATTTAAACAAGTTAAAAAGTTATGCGATATAGTTTCTGATATAATCCTCAAGACCGGCACGAATATCATATTTAGGTTCGAATCCTATGATTTTTTTAGCTAAGGATATGTTTGCGGAGCTAAATTTTATATCTCCAACTCGATTGTCCTTGTAATTTACCATTAATTCTTTTCTATGAAATTCTTCTTTCAAGATCTCTAGGACTTCATTTAGCGATGTTGGATTTCCTGAGGCGATGTTAAGAATTTTGCCGGCAGAGTGAATAGATTCAGATGCTAATATATTCGCATTAACAACATCTTTAACATATACGAAGTCCCTGGTCTGTGTGCCGTCCCCGAAGACATTTATTGGTTTATTTCTCCGGATATTCGATAGAAATATTGCAATTACTCCACTATACGGTGAATTATCTTGACGTGGACCATACACATTAAAATAGCGGAGACTAGTTGTCTTAAGTCCATACACTCGATAATAGGCAAATAAATAAGATTCTGCAGCGAGTTTTGAAACACCATAAGGGGATATAGGTTGTACATGCATTGATTCTTTCTTGGGTAAAGTAGGATCATCCCCATATATTGCTGCACTTGAAGCTAAAATAACTTTTTCTACGTCATTTTTTCGAGCAAGATCAAGGATATTCAATGTTCCTTGCACATTGACTTCATTGCATAAGCTTGGATTTTGTATCGAGCCTTGAACGCTGGTTTGTGCAGCTTCGTGAAAAATAACATCTGTATCTTTTAAGATAGGGGCAATTTCGGATAAATTTCTAATATCACACTTAACAAACTTAAAATATTTATTGTCTTTAAATGAATTTAGATTCTCTAGTTTACCAGTGTATAAATTGTCGATACCTACAACTTCGATATTTTTTTTTAAAAGTGTTTCACATAAATTCGAGCCGATAAAACCCGCGGCGCCAGTAACTACAACCTTAGAAGCAACCATGATGAGTCTAATCCCAGAAATCTAAATTTACTAATAAAAATAGAATAATATAGCAGTTTAGATTTAGTCTTTCAGTTTAGCGAGGTCTCGTCTTAATATCTTAATCCGCTTTTTGTACCCTCTTATTTCTTTATTCAGTAATTTGGTTTCTTTTTCGTAATCTGCTTGTTTTTCCTTGTATTTTTGAATGTCATCCAATAGTTCTTTTTCAATACCTTCTTTTTCTTCATTATCTTCTTTTAATTTCTCTATTTCTTGTTCAAGCGCGGGGATTTTGTTTATTTTCTTGGACGCATCTTGTAATTCGTCTTGCAATTTGTTATAATTGCTTTTTAGATTATCCAATGTGTCGTTTATTTTCTGCAATTCTTCATCTTTCTTCTCAATAATTGAAGATTTCTCTCGAATTGTAGCTTCTAATTCATTCTTTTCTTTCCTTAGGTTATCAACTAATAAATTCTCTTTTATCCCCTTTCCTCTCATTTCATCTACTTTCTTTTCGAGATTGTCAATAATTGCATTCTTACCCGCAATTGTTTCCTTTTGTGCAGAGATTCGCTCATAAAGAACGCGTTTTTGGCTTTCTAGAGTTTTAGCAGTTTCATTGACTTTTTCTAATTCTGAATTTACCTTCTCTTTTTCTTTAATCTCTTCTTTTGCTTCTTCAAGCAGTCTGTTGAGTCTTTGCAACTGTTCATTCTTCTCTTGACTTTGCTTTTTCAGTCGCTCAAGTTCTTTTAATTTTTCTTTAGTTTCGTTTAGTTCTTTATCAAATTCAAATAATTTCTTCTCTTTTAAAGTAATTACTTCATCCTTATTGTCAATAATATGCTTAAGTTCATCATATTCCGACCTTTTCACCGTGTCTGCTTCTAAATATTGAATTTGTTCATTAAACTCGTCGATACGACCTTGTAGTTCTTTGACTACTGCCTCTTTTTGCATTA
>WJKO01000615.1 GCA_014729055.1 Promethearchaeota archaeon
GAACCTGTGAAAATCCTAGTCGATACTTTCGACGTGATTTCAAAAATTATTGAAAATGAGAAACTTGTTAAAAAAATTTTAAGAAAGTTTGCGGCCTTGGAGAATCCTAAATTACCAGAAACGAAGAAAGACCTAAAAGAATATCTTAGCAAGGATCTAAAAGAAAATGTGGCAGAAATGAAAATTACACCCCCATTCTCAGCTTATAATGGTGATGAACCTTATATTTTCGTAAGTTATACCCATAAAGACAAAGCCAACGTGTATCCCATTATAAATTACGTTCACAATAAAGGTTATAAAATCTGGTACGACGAGGGGATCCCCATAAGCACAGATTGGGCAAACACTATTGGAGAGAAATTGCTCGGATGTGAGTTGTTTTTAACGTTTATATCAGAAGCGGTATGTGATTCCGATAATACTCAAGACGAAATTCATCTGGCCGTTAATGAAAAGAAAACTTTGGTTGCCGTATATCTTGAAGATTGCAATATCCCCGCTGGTTTAAAAATGCGAATGCGTCGAATCCAAGGGATCTTAAAATACGAAATGAGTGAAGAGAAATTTTATAAAAAATTGATGTCAGAACTAAATAGATTGATGGAATCTGGTTGAGTCTAAAGAACATAAAAGATCCAAGAGATATTTAAAAAATTATAAGAATTGGCATTTGATCTTTTTATTATATATTCCCAATAATTAATCATATAATTCATATAAATGCTCTGAAGAACAAACAGTTATCGTCAAAGTGATTAAAATGCTTTATAATATTATATTTTTGCTAATTTTCACCAGTATATGGCTCTTTTGCATTATGATTGTTATTAAAAAAGAACAAGTCAATCTATTTGATAGGTTATTCAATAGCACGATTTTTAATACGATAATTGTAATATGTTGGGTGCTTTTTGCCGTGATTTTAATCCCATTTGCACCACAAACTAAAATTATAGGTGATGGGATGTTGATATTGAATATATTAGGATTAAGTCTGTTTATATTAGGGATCCTAGTGTTTATTTGGCTGTTTCGACAGAAACGCGGTATTGGATCTCAAGAAATGGATAAATTGCTCACTACTGGAGCTTATGGGTTATGTAGGCATCCAATTTACTTGGGTCATCTTTTAATGTACTTTGGACTCGCGTTTCAGGCTGGTGCGCTTGATGCCTTAATTTTATCTCCGATAATTATTTCGATGTATGTTATACAAGCAAAAATCGAAGAGAAATATTCCATAGGAAAAAAATTCGAGGGAGAATATGAAGAGTATCGAAAAAATGTTCCAATGTATATGAAATCATGGATCTTTGCAATCATTGTTGTGGTTTTTCTTATATTTTTCCTCGTTTCTATTAATTCGGAATATTTAGAAATCCAATATTGAGAATTAAAGCGGGCTTAAGGGGACTTGAACCCCCATTCTGCAGATTAAGGGTCTGCCGCTTTATCTATTAAGCTATAAGCCCATGTAAACGGGTTTGAAGGGACTCGAACCCTCGTCCTCTAGATTAAAAGTCTATCGCAGTAGCCTCTGTGCTACAAACCCTGGAATACGCTTCGGATTGGGATCGAACCAATGACTCCAGGTTAACGGCCTGGCGTTTATACCGCCTGAACTACCGAAGCATAAGAAAATTTTTTCGATAATAATACTGAAAAATGATGGCTTAAACCAGAATTATTTATTTCGCTTGATCATTACAATCAAGTGCTTTCGTTTTATTCTATACTTAATAACGATATTCATCATTTATCACCAAATTATTCTCTATTTGTAGTATTGTATGCTCTTATTTAAATCTTACGAATCTGTATGCTTTAGGACACAAGTGACAATCCCAATATCATCTGGATGGTGCGAAATTGCTCAAGATCGCTTCATAAAAAGAGTTTTGTATTATATAGACTGTCTAAAAGACTGGTATGCGTCGTTAGTCTAAATCACTAATCTTGATATGAAACGAACTAATTATTATATCTTAAAAAATCTAAACGACGTGATTATTGTCGTTTCTTCTTATTTTTTCGTTTCATATTCAACATGATTAATCATCCGTCTTGGATATGGAAAACATTGAATATTGTATATATAAAATATTTGATCAATTCAGACATTTTTCTTTATTTCCTCAGCAATTTGATCCAATTCTTCTCGTTCTGGAAGATTTTTATAATCTCTTCCGAACTTTAATTTAAATCCATCACCTTTAAACCTCGGAAAAACATGTAAATGGCAATGAAGTATCTCTTGAAACGCCGCTTCTCCATCCGCGAGGAAAAAATTAACGCCTTCACATTTTATTTCTGATTTTCTTAAAGACGCCGCAATTTTTTGTCCTAATTTAAACATCATTCCTCCCGTATCGGGATCTAACTCAGATAGAAAAGATGCGTGTTTTTTTGGGAAAACCAGAACATGACCTCGATTTATTGGTTGAATATCCATAGCTGCCATCAACACGTCATCTTCATAGACAATGCTAACTGGGAGTTTTTTCTTAGCTAATTTGCATAAGATACAATCCATATTCCTTCTTTAATTTTTCTCCATCTTAAAAGTTTTTAGATTGGAAGAATCCTATATTTTAATTATGAATAAATCTGAAATCATACAAGCTTATGAATCTGCAAAAAAGAGATACGCCAAACTCAATGTGGATACGGATTCGATTTTAGAGATTATGAATAATATCTCAATTTCAATCCATTGCTGGCAGGGAGATGACGTGGGGGGCTTTGAAACCCCCGATTCTGAACTCAGCGGTGGCGGTCTTCAAGTGACGGGGAATTATCTTGGAAAAGCACGTACTATCAGTGAACTCAGACAAGACTATGAGAAAGTGTTATCATTATTACCTGGAACTCATCGGGTCAATTTACATGCAATTTACGGCGAGTTTGGAGGAAAAAAGGTGGATAGAAATGAAATTGGTCCCTCTCATTTTCAGGGATGGATAGATTGGGCGAAAAAGAACGATGTGAGTATTGATTTCAATCCTACATTGTTTAGTCACCCAAAAGCTGATTCTGGTTTTACATTAAGCAGTAAGGATAAGCATATTAGGGATTTCTGGATTAAACATGTAAAAAAATGCAGAAAAATTGCGGAATATATCGGAAAAGCTCAAAAAGATGTTTGTATTAATAATCTTTGGATACCTGATGGTACTAAGGACATACCTATTGATAGATACGGGCATCGACGTATTTTAAAAGAATCTCTGGAAGATATTTATTCTGAATCATTGGATTCAAATGCAATTAAGGATTCCGTTGAGGGAAAATTATTTGGTATTGGTTCAGAGTCTTTTGTGGTAGGGTCGTATGATTTTTATCTGGCGTATGCATCTCAACATCCGGACATTATGATCTGTTTAGATATGGGACATTTTCATCCAACAGAAAATGTAGGTGAAAAGATACCGTCAATACTGCAATTCCAAGATAGTCTCCTTCTTCATGTTAGTAGAGGGGTTCGCTGGGATTCGGATCATGTTGTTATTCTAAATGACGATTTATTAAGCGTGGCTCATGAAGTAATCCGAGCAGATGCTGTTAAACGAACTTACGTTGCTTTGGACTTCTTTGATGCGAGTATTAACAGATTAGGTGCTTGGGTAATTGGTACAAGATCAACGCTTAAATCTTTTTTGATAGCTCTCTTAGAGCCTAAAGAGAAGCTGAAGAAGCTTGAGGAAGATAAAAAATTGTTTGAACGTTTAGCTTATCTTGAGCACATGAAACAAATGCCATTCGGTGCGGTTTGGGATTATTATTGTCTTAAAAAAGGTGTTCCGGTTGGTGTAGACTATATAGACTCGGTTTTACAATACGAGCAAGATATATTGGGGAAAAGAGTCTAATGTATGGTAATTTCTAAAAGATCACAATTTTTCCTTTAAATTTTTGGCTATATATTTGACGGCAAGCCAATAGAAAGGAATTAAACTCAGTTCCACAAATATCGAGATGATAAAGGGTGATTTCTGCCCTAAACTATCCCACGCAAGCCCCCCGAATATTGGTCCAGTGATAAAACCTAAATTCTGAAATAAAAGTTTTGCACCCATCATTTTACCGCGATGTTTTAGAGAGACCCGACTTATAATATTTTGAACGACAAGTGCAGCAACTTTAGCAATTGTGGTGTCAAAAAGCAATAATAACGCAAATCCGACTATTGATGAAGTATTTATTAATATATACGTTATCAATGCCCCTAAAATACTTGTTATAGTTACTCCGACTGCTGGATGAATCTTATCGACAATTCTCCCCACTCTGGGAGCCAATAACATTGATGTTACGCCAGCAGGAATATATGCGGCCATAGCATAAAACTGTTCTTCATTTATATTTTCTAAGACATAAATATTCAAAAACGGCTTGACTAGTGTATCGTTAATGCAACTTAGGAGAATAACCACCGATAAAAAGATTAATCCTAAAATTAGCGTTCTTTGAGTTCTACTTTTAGTTTGCTTTGCTTCATTATTATTTTTTTTAACATTATTATTAGATGTTTCTAATATTTCCTCTGTGTCAATCCTAAGTGTTTCATCAATCTTTATTAGGAATGCCACTGCGGCTATAAAATTAGAGATCCCGAAAAATGGAATCGCGCCGTAAACAAAAAACACATTTTTTATATCAAACGCTAGTGAAATTCCATACATAGTGAAGCCAATAATTCCACCTATAAATAGACCTAATCCCACTGCTAAGTCTTTTCGTCCATACGCATATGCTCGATTATCTTTATGGCTTTTTTGGGCGACCAGAGTATCAAATGGGATCCAGAATAAACCCGCAGAAAATC
>WJKO01000616.1 GCA_014729055.1 Promethearchaeota archaeon
CCTATTTTTATGTAAAATAAGAACATTAAGTTAATTTTCAATTATAATTCTAAACATTTATTTTTTTTTATTTTCAAGATAAAATAAAATATTTAATAAGCGTTGGTCTTTCGATTTTAGACCTTTTCCTTTTCGAATTCAGATAATAATTCCATTATCTTTTCACTGACAAAATTATAGTCTTTTACCGATCCTACATTCATGAGCTCAATATTCTCAATAATTTCTGTATCATTGTAAAAATCAAAGGTCGCCTTTATATGAGGAGAGGTAGTTTTCAATTGATCCACTATTCGCGCTTGAATTATAGTTTTAAGTTCCTCTGAGCTTACTTGAACATTTAATTTATGTGCATTCATGAAAGATATGAGAATCCGATTAAAATCTAAAAAACTAATAATTGAGAGAAGTTTATTATCTTTTGAGTAAAATTTTCGTTCAATTTTAGAAGTAATGATTGTTCCTTTAATTTCATTAAGCAAATCTAACAACGCTTCGGTGACTAAATTATAATCTTCTATAGAAGTAAGATTTTGAAGAGCAATAGATTCCAGAAAATTTGTTTTGTTATATAAGGAGTATGTAATCTCAAATTCTTTATTTTGTTTTTTAAGATAAAGAATTACACTTTCTAAAAAGATAGTTTTGAACGTGGCTAAATCCTTGGAAATTTCTACTAATTCTGGATTGGGAAATTCGATTAAGACTGTAGAAAAATCAACATAACTCAAGACACATAATAATTCATTATCTGTACTATAAAACTTTCTTTTTATTGTTGAACCAATAAAAATCACCTCTTTTCATAATCTTTACTCTTATAATAAAATTGATATAGAGATAATAAGATAGTAATATAATTTATGATTTATGGTTTTCCCTTTTATTTAAATTCCTTTTATATAAATCCTCTTGGTGTATCATGCCTTCAAAAGAACGATATTTAATTTAATATAATTAAGTTAGAAATCAAAAATAATAGTATTATTTTTTTTCAATTCAACATTATTTTCATTACTAAGTTAGATTTTATGGCAGTATTGATTTTTTCGAAAAGTTGAGAGATATGACAGAATTAGAAAGTAGCGTTATAGTTATAGGTGGCGGAATCGCGGGAATTCAAACATCCTTAGATTTAACTGAATTAGGATTTAAAGTATATTTAGTGGAAAAAGCACCCACGATTGGGGGGACGATGGCTCAACTAGATAAAACCTTCCCCACATTGGATTGTTCTTTATGTATTTTAGCTCCTAAAATGGTTGAGGTCTATCGAAATCCTAATATCGACCTATTAACCTATTCATACGTACAAAAAATATCGGGAAAAGCTGGTAAGTATAAGATTAAAGTAATAAAAAAACCAAGATTTGTTGATGAGGAGGCATGTAAAGGATGCGGGGATTGTGCTTCTGTTTGCCCAGTAAAGGGAATACCCAGTGATTTTGATGCTCATTTAAGTACTCACGAAGCCTCACATATCCCATTTCCTTCCTCTGTACCACCAGTTTATCTCATTGATGAAAATAAGTGCCTCTATCTCAATTACGGTATATGCCAATTGTGTGCCAATACTTGTGAGGCAAAAGCAATAGATTTTACTCAAACACCTCAAGAATTAACTATTACCGTAGGTGCTATTGTAATCGCAACAGGATATGAACAAAAATATCCCGAATTCTATTCAAATTTAGCTGGTACACACCCAAATGTGTTATCGAGCATGCAATTTGAGAGATTATTATCAGCAAATGGTCCTACAGGAGGCGAATTAATCAGATTAGATAATAAACACCATCCTCACAAAATTGCTTTCTTGCAGTGTGTGGGATCCCGAGATTATCATCATCCAGAATGTAAAAAGTATTGTTCTGCGATATGTTGTATGTCATCAGCCAAGCAAGCAATCGTAGCAAAGGAACATGCACCTGAGATGGAGTGTAGTATTTTCAATACAGAAATAAGAGCAAAAGGGAAAAACTTTTATGAATTTATCGTAAAAAGTGAAGAAGAATATGGTGTGAATTATATTAATGGGAAAGTAGGATTAGTAAAAGTAAATCCTAAAAATGGGAACTTAATTCTATATTATGAAGATATTGATAAAAATATAGTCCAACATGAAGAATATGATTTAGTGGTTCTCGCAAGTGCGCTCTTTCCAAATAAATCGTATTATGAATTATTAAAGAATATTGAGGTTTCAATTGACGAATTTGGTTATATCGATGAGAAAGGGTTAATAAAAGCTGAGCAAAATAATATTTTTTTCACGGGTTATTCTCGAAAACCGAAAGACATTCCAGTTGCGGTTGCAGAAGGCTCTGCTTGTGCTGCAAAAATCAGCGAACGGTTATATCCCGTTCGGTTTGAACAGATAGAAGAATTCACTTATCCTCCCGAAATTCCGGTTAGTCCGCATGATGAACCACGAGTTGGTATATTAATCTGTCAGTGCGGAATTAATATTGGAGGTGTAGTAGATACAACTAGCGTGGTAGACTATGTAGCTAAATTACCCTATGTTGTCCGTGCCGAAGAGAATATGTACTCGTGTAGCTCAGATTCTCAAGAGAGAATCAAAGAAATGATTAAAGAATATAATTTAAATCGCTTTATTGTTGCATCCTGTACGCCAAGAACCCATGAGCCATTGTTTAAAAACACGTTAAGAGAAGCGGGTTTAAACCCATTTTTATTTGAATTAGTTAATATTAGAGACCAAGATTCATGGGTACATCAAAAAGAACCCGAAGAAGCCACGAAAAAGGCTTGTGATCTAATTCGAATGTATTTGGCTAAGGTGGTTAACTTAGCACCGCAACAAAAAATTAAAGTACAAGTCGAAAAATCAACTCTTATTATTGGAGGGGGAATCACCGGTGTTATCGCAGCTCATAACCTTGCTGATCAAGGATTCAAGGTATATTTAATTGAGAGGAAATCAAATTTAGGAGGAAATTCAATTGAATTTGTTGATTTATATGATCTGCCGCTCCATAAAGAAGAAATATTAAAAATTATCAATGAATTAAAAACAAAAGAAAATGTATCAATCCTTACCAATACTAAAATAATAGAAATTAATGGTTATGTTGGAAATTATAAAATTCAAGTCCAACCGGTTGAAAATGGTGCCAAGAAAGAAGAATTCACGGTCGGTACTATTATTGTGAGTACGGGAACGAAACAATCTGATACGGATAGATGGAGCGAGGTTATTAAGAAATATTCCAATAGAGTGTTTACTCAGCATGAACTTGAAAGAATAAAGAATACTGAAATGCCGGAATTTAACGATGCAACCATTATTTTATGCGTGGACCAGCGAGAAAATTCTTTTAATAAGGGAGATAACGTAAAAACCTATTGTAGTAATATCTGCTGTAAGGTTGCCTTAAAAAATATTGAAAAATTGTTAGAGATTAATCCAAACGCACATATTCATGTTTTATATCGAGAGTTGCAATTTTCAGATTTAAATGCCGAAAAATTATGGCGAGAACTACGAAAAAAAGTATTATTCGAAAGATATCGCTCAATTGATGATATTATCATTACTGATAATAATTCCCATTTTCATATTAAATATAATAATATTGGGGCTCAAACTGAGATTGAATATAATTCAGATCTCTTGATTCTGGCAACACCGGAAATCCCAAGTAAGGGAACTAGTGAATTAGCAAAGATGTTGAAAGTTCCCCTAACTAAAGATGGCTTCTTTTTGGAAGCTCATGTAAAATTGAGACCCTTAGATTTTGCTACTGATGGAATCTTTTTATGCGGAGGAGCCCATTGGCCAAAATGGATTGATGAATCTATTTCACAAGCATATGGAGCTGCAGGAAGAGCAGCAACCCTAATGGCAAAAGGAGAAACTGAAACGGAAGGGATTACGTCCTATGTCAATAATGATAAATGCATTGGATGCGGTATTTGCGCCGAAGTTTGTCCATACAACGCTATTGAAATGATCCAAAACTCGAAAAAAGTAGGATTATATACTGTTTCCGATAAAAAAGCTAACATAATCGCTGCTTTATGTAAAGGATGCGGAGCTTGTGTAGCAGAATGTCCGTTAGGAGCTATCAATCAAAAGCATTTTACAAAATATCAAATTAAAAAGCAAATTGAACTTCTTACAGGAATTGATATGGAATCTTCCTAAACAAAGAAGGGGGTAAAAAAAAATGAATAATACTCAAATAGAGAAAAATAAAAACACCAAGGAGGGGTTTAAACCCGAGATTTTAGTCTTTTGCTGTAATTGGTGCTCATATGCGGGAGCTGATCTAGCTGGGGTCTCTCGATTTCAATATCCCCCTAATATTCGTATTGTCCGAGTTATGTGTTCCGGGAGGGTGGAACCCGTATTTATACTAGATGCATTTCAGAGAGGAATCGATGGTGTTTTGATAACCGGATGCCATATTGGAGATTGTCATTATATTTCAGGCAATGAGTATACGCGGGAGAGAATGAAACATATAAAACCGCTCTTAAAAAATTTAGGGATAGACGCGCGTCGATTTGATCTACATTGGATTTCTGCAAGCGAAGGAAAACAATTTGCTGAGTTAATAAGAAACTTCACCGACAATATTCAGAAATTAGGGCCTTCAAATATACCAAAAAAATTAGGAAAAATTGAAATTATATGTGAATAAAAAACGAGGCGAGAAGATGACAGAATCATTATTAAATAAAAATAAAGAGAATGTTAAAATTTTTGAAGATCTTAAGAAACACGTTATTGATGAAGATTTATGTTGCGCGTGCGGTGCCTGTGTTGCATATTGTGAAAGTCAGAGTTTTGATGTAATTCAAATGGAAAATAACATCCCTTGTTTTAAATCAAAAGCTAATGAGGATAATTGCACTGAATGCGGAGTTTGCTATTATATATGTCCTCAAACTAATACTCTTATTGATTTATTGAACCAGAAATATAATATTACAGATAAAGTGGGTCCGATCAAAAATATTCTTGCCGCAAAAACCTCGCAAGAAAAAATTGAAGAAAAAGGACAGGATGGAGGTGTAGTGTCTACCATTTTAATGTTTTTATTTGAAACCTATCAAATTGATGCGGCAATAGTCTCTGAATATGATAAACATTTACAGCCCAAACCAAATATTATTTTTAATCAAGAGGAGATTATAAATTCTGCGGGCACACGATATTCTATC
>WJKO01000617.1 GCA_014729055.1 Promethearchaeota archaeon
ATATAGAATTGAGTGGAAATTCTGCTTGTAATTTAATTGTGTTGGGGAATTTCTTTTGGGTAATCGGAAAATCCTCTTTAATTTCATTCCAAATCTCTTTTTTCATCGAAACTGAAATTCCACTTTTATCATATCTATCATTTATGATAATATCCTTAGAATATGATCCATAAAATTCTTCTAAATCCTTAAACCGCTCCAATATAACAGCTGATGGAAAAATAATATTAAATCCAGCATCTTTAAACAATTTAGTGAGGGCAGTTGAGTAGATGCCCCTGATAAAAACATTATATGTCATTGATAACTACCTTAGTTAATGTAAATTCTCGTGTTTTTTACCAAAATATAAATTTTCTCTATTTTGTATAAAACAATGGCTTATTCGCCCAATTATTTACGTAAATTAATTCAGCACAATTTAATAACTTTCAAGTTTAGGATTAATCTTTATTCGTAATAATAATAGAAATATACATGTAATTAATAATATCTCCGCAAGGTTGTATCTGCGGTGGTTTCCGGCGGTTCGGTATGCTTTAAAGGTTCCGTTTCTGTCCCATCGGCGTAGAGTGGGGGCGGACACGCCGATTTGTGCCGCGGCTTGTGAGATGCTCTGCATGTGAGGGTGGCATGGGAGAAATTAATTAAGTGCGGTTGTTATATAGATCATAAGCTGATTGTTATAGTGATCAAGTTTGATCAAAAATTCGTCAGCTGGAGAGTATAATATACATGTAAACGGAGAAGAAAATGATAATTAAAAAACGAATGATGTTTTTCTTTATTTGTTTCATTCTATTCTTCTCTATGTTTTATTCCTACTTACTTTTTAATGAAGATAGCTACAAACGAAAACATTATATCATTACACAAGATTCACTAATGAGCGAATACCAAAATCATAATTGGGATTTCGTCGATGAATTACATGCGAATGAGGAACTTAATAATTCAATGATTGATAATTCGTTTGTGAATTTATTACGCCAATATGATAGAAACCAAAATCGTATATATGATACGTTAGATGAAAAAATAGTCAGTTATATTCATACAAAGAAAAGAAGTAATTCAATCGATACTCTATCTGAAGATTTAACGGATATTCGAGTCCTAATAGCGATGAAAGGCAAATTCTCAAATTCCGAGCACGATGAGAATCCTGTTATTCATGATAAATTGTTTAAGCAGCTAATAGATACACTCCAGATTAATAAAATCAAGATAGTAAGAGTGATGAAAAGTCCGTTCAATTCAGATTATGACTATATTTCAGCAAAAATTCCTACTGCTCAATTATCAATTTTGCCAAAATTTGTGGAAGAGAATCCTATTATAGAATACATAAAGGAAGATTTAGAATGCACCCCGTTAATGAATACTGCGTTATTACAGCATCAAGTTTTCCCAATGATCCGTAATGATTATGAATTAAAAGGTGATAACCAATCGGCAATTGCCATTATCGATAGTGGAATTGATGAGACACATCCAATGTTAAGTGGATATGGAGATAAAGATCCCTCTAAGAAAATAATTGGATGGGTTGATTTTAGTGAGAATGACGAACTAAATCCCTACGCCACGACAGAACATGGTACATTCGTGTCTTCTGTGGCAGCTGGCAAAGAATATACACCATTAGATGCTGGTGGCCGAGTTATTGTTTCAAGAAGCCATAATAGAGATTGGTCTGGAATTGAACCAGATATAAAATATTTAGACACTGTTATTTCATTTAATGTTTCTGCGCCAGGACCTATTATAGCGAATGGTTCATGGGAAAAAGCTGAAGTGGGTTCAACGGCTCAAATACATAATATATCAATTATAACACCTGATGGATCATACGCTGCCAATGCTTCAATTCCAGGAGAAAATACTAATACCGTCGTTCAATATGATGTTGATGAATCGAACCTCGGTGTTTATAAAGTAGGATATGTCTTTGAAGTATCTAGCTCTATTAAAGCATATAATGTTTTTACGGATATTCATTTCAATGTTTCGTCTAATTCCATTATTCCAGAATTCCAAGGTATTGCACCAGAATCTAAAGTTGTCTTACTCAAAGCAAGAACCGAAAGTGAGATAATAGCTGCTTTGGATTGGATCCTTGATAATGGAACGGAATATAACATTACCACAGTGAATATGAGTTTTAAAATTGCCAGCCAAGGTGTAAGATCTCGAGCCGAACAATTGGTGTCCAATGGATTCATAGCCGTAGCAGCAGCGGGGAACGATTATGCACCACTTGGAAACACCGCAGGTAGCTTTGAGAATACGCCGGGATCAATAGATGAAATAATATCAGTAGGTGCAATAGACCATATGAATCATATATCATCCTATTCAAGTGCTGGTGGTTATACGATAACGGGTGAGACGATCAAACCGGATTGTGTTGCTTCTGGAGGTGAATTTGCATCCCGTTACTCCGAATATCCCCCTCTTCTAGCAGCAGATGCAAATGATCATGATTATATCACCGAAACAGAATTGAAGGCCGATAGATTGCCGAATGATCTAAGATCTTATGTTGGAACTTCCTTTTCAAGCGCAATCGTATCTGGTATAACCCAACTGATTATTGATCAATTAGGAGGAATTAATAACTGGAATTATAGTAAAGATGAAGTAAACAAAATCAAGTCGTGGTTGTTAATGACATGTACCGAAACCGCACCAAATGATAGAAATTGGGATGGCAATTATGATCCTTTAGTAAACAAAGGAGAAAAGGATATTCATGAGGGATACGGTCGCATTAATCCTCTGGCAGCCTTAGAATTAATATCGAAGACTTTAATATCAAATACTACGGACTCTGATTATATAACGGCTGTTAATGAAGACCACTATAATGCTAAGACTTGTTATGCAAGAAATATAAGTCTCAAGACAACTAATTATTATACAATTAATTTAACAGTGCCTGATAATGCGGATTTTGATGTCTATATCTATAAAGATAATCCAAACGACTACGGAGAACCCATTTTATTTGATTCGAGTACTAGTGGGATATTAGGAAAAAATGAGGTTTTTCAAATAAGTCCAAGTGAAAACGGAACATATTATCTAGTCGTGAAAGCTATACGGGGAAAAGGCACTTTCACGATAAATTTCACTGATTATCTGGACGTAACACCACCATTTAATGTTCAAATCTATACACCAACAAGTGATTCTTACATCCGTAAACAAACTGAATTCTATGTTTTATTCGAAGATAGCGGAACTGGCATCCAAAAGATTAAGTTTCATATGCAAAGGCTCGATAATGAAACCAGATCAGAAGTAATTAAATCTTATGAAGTATGGGAAATAGAATATAGTAATTATTTTCAGTTTGATACGGAATCATTTGTAGATGGTTATTATAATTTAACGCTTTCTGCACAAGATGGAAATTTTAATGAAAAAAACGCTACGAATATTATCATCGGAATTGATAATACTCCACCTGAATATGTAGAACTTTTCAATCCAATTTTAAATGAAGAGTATTATGGGAGTCTAACCATAAGTGGAGAAGCTAATGATTCCTTCTCTGGATTGGATTATATTGAATTTTGGATCAGTTGTCGATGGCCAACACCGATTTATACGGAAAATAATCCTTCTGGCATAGTTTCTTATGAGTTTCAATCTAATCGTTCTGATGATGGTTTTAATGATGTCTGGATAAAAGCATATGATAATGCCGGCAACGTCGCAGAAACAATAAAGATTTACATCTTAATCAATAATAGAGGTTTTGCTCGATTGATAACAATGGGATTAAGTATTTATTCTGTTTTCATAGGTATAATGAGTTATAAGATTGCAAAATATGTACTTCTAAAAATTGAGTTTGCGGATATTACACAAATACCACAGAAAATACGGGATATAATAACAGATTTGGGTGGAAACAAAGCAGAAGCGCGAAATTCATTAAATGCTTGGGAAAGGATTACAAATCCCCAATCGGAATTTCAGTAATGAATAAAAAAATGTCTTTAATTAATGTCTTTAATTAAATAGAACATAACCAATAAAATGAAAACAAGAAGTGCTGAGAAAGATGACTGAAATAGAGTATGAGGGGAAAAAATATAAGTTTACATGGGACGGGATTCTGATATTCGTCGTTGGAACTGTTGCAATCGCTCTATTTGTTTGGTTTGGGACAGAAGCTCTATGGGAGTTTACTCATAAAATCGTAGTTGAGCAAACTTGTGCTGTTATCAATTGGTTTACGGAAATTGGCTGGACGAATCTGGAAATTTCTTATACTAAACTCTCTTCATCATTTAAATTCAATATACCGGGTAGAGGAGATATTGGTTTTGAAAATGCTTGCACGGGTGTTCAAGCAATAGCCATGTTTGCCGGTCTTATTATCGCAACTCCGCATGCCCAAGATAAGGAAACAAATAAAGGTATTTGGAAACGAAAAATACTCTCTCTGATAGTGGCATCAGCTATCTTTTATGTTGTAAATATTCTACGAATGGTAATTCAATTAAATTTATATTATGAAGGTCATAGCTGGAGTGATATTCATGTTAGCATCTCTGCGGCAAGCTCATTTATTGCAGCAGTCATAATTCTCTTGATGCATAAATGGATTCCCGAATTTGTATTCTCAATTCTTTGGGTCATTAGCGAAGTAAAAGTATATTTTAGAAAACGTAAAGAGAATACTCTTGTATCAGAGACCAATGAATCTGATTACCAAGAACCACATTTCGTATGATTAAATTATGTAAGTCTGTATAGTAACTAAACATTATTCTATGATTTTAATCAAAGTTATCTCTAATATCAGATATCCCCCTTTATCGAATTTATTTAAATGTATAAAACAATTAATATCTTCTCCAGCTGACGAATTTTTGCTCAAACTTGACCACTATAACAATCCGCTTATGATCTATATAACAACCGCACTTAATTAACATCCCACATTCCACCCTCACATGCCGACCATCTCACAAGCCGCGGCACAAATCGGCGTGTCCGCCGCCACTCTACGCCGATGGGACAGAAAAGGAACCTTTGAAGCATACCGAACCGCCGGAAACCACCGCAGATACAAAATTGCGGAGATACGGGCGTTTCTCGCGCGGACGTTTAGTGTTAAAACGCATAAAACGCACTCACCGCTAAAGAAGAAAGATCAAAAAAAATGCGCCATCTTTGCCCGTGTGTCCATCTATATAAGCGACTGTTTTCACAGAAGAAAAGGTATATTTAAATATATGATTGAAAATAATAATATTAGGCATTAATGGTTCATGCCTGATCAAGTTTGATCATTTAAAAATAACCATAATTAACAAACTTTTTTTAAAATAGAGTGAGGGTAAAATGAGTAAGAATAGATTAAATAAGAAGACTAGACTATATATTTTTTATAATATATTCTTGATAGTGCTTATTATGTTAGCGTTCCTGTTAGCGCAAGGTGGGGAATTGACGGGAAGAGACTTTTCTCCGATCGTACCATTTGAAGAGTTGCCAGTTGAAATTTTAATTATATTTTTAGTGATTGCTCCTTTGTCTAGCTTCTTAGGTAGTATAATATTTGGGTATATTCTAAGTCCAATCTTCTTGATTGTTCATAGAATATTTAAGAAAAGCAAAAATAAATACGGTATTGACGAGCGACCAGAAGCAGAGCATTCAAAAAGCGTACTTCAAGCAATATTTCCGGCTATTCT
Organism: Promethearchaeota archaeon; assembly: GCA_014729055.1. Lineage (GTDB taxonomy): Archaea > Asgardarchaeota > Lokiarchaeia > Sigyniarchaeales > Promethearchaeaceae > WJKO01. Next base: position 5,718 of record WJKO01000617.1, read on the forward strand.
CGCTATTAACTTTGCACTGATGGTTTCTACAAATCATGAATTCATTAAGTTTATATTGCCTGAAGCCGATTGGGTCGAAGGCATTACATCATCAAATTATCTAGGTGCATTTACAATCTCTGTAATGTTTTTAATCGGCTTAGGAATGGCTTTATTTGTGCCAACTTGGTTTCTATTGGATGCTGGTATTGTCTATGGAAATACAAAAAAAAATAATGATCTGAGTGAGCCAGTGGAGATAAATACTGTTGGAGGTTGGTATAGGACAATACTGAAAGGTTATGCGGGTATAGGAACGATAATCTCATTTTATTCATTTGCTTTAAATGTCATTACGGAGTTAGCCAATTCTTCTACCGAGCAGAATCATTACGCCATACAAGTGCTTCTATTAATGATTTTGATACTAGGTTTGCCCTTCTTTATGATGTTAGCTACGATCCCAACACAGATTTTCTTAGAGAAAACAAAAACAAGAAGAATAAAATACATAAGAAAAATAGCTAATAAGATTGGGATTAAAGATGAAGTGAAAGTTGTCTTAATGGAAATTAGTAAAAACGAAAAATTAAATGATAATTAACATTTCATTCTTGGCAAGCGTGGTGGAGAAGGTTAGAATTTATAGATTTTTTTAAATTTTTTGTTCAAATATTCCACAAAATATTTAGCATTTGGTTTCTCACTGGTTACATTCTCTAGTAAATCTCTAGGATCATATAGAAAACCTTTTTCATGTATATTGTATTTCAGCCAATCTAATATCTCTTTTTCGTCTTTATTCTTGATTTTGTCTTCCCATTCAGGTATATCTTGTTCCATTTTCTGTAAGAATTGTCCATCGTAAATATTACCTAAGGCATATGCAGGAAAATACCCAAAAGCACCGCCATACCAATGAGTATCTTGCAATACTCCGTTTTTATCTTCTTGAATATCTTGATCTAGATATTTTGCCATTTTCTGATTCCATACTTCGGGTAATTCATCGATTGAGCACTTACCTGCAAAAATATCTCGCTCTATTTCAAACCTAAGAATTATGTGTAAATTATACGTGACTTCATCGGCGTAGATTCTTATTTTACTGGGAATTACCGCATTTACCGCCTTTAAGAAGCTATTATAACTTATGTTCTCAAAAGCTGGTATCCAACTTTGCAACAAAGGAAATGTTCTGCTTAGAAAAGCATCCCCTTTCCCAATAATATTTTCAATAAAACGACTTTGCGATTCGTGAATTCCAAAACTCACTGCATTGCCAATTGGCGTTAGAAAATGCTCTCTTGGCAAATCCAGTTCATATAATGCATGCCCGGCTTCATGTAATACTGAATAAAAACTGCCCATAGGGTCATTGTTCAAATAATGTGTTGTGATTCTTACATCATCCCCATATCCTGTTGTAAATGGATGTTCAGATTCATCAATTCGCGAGCGTTTTGGATCAAGACCAACAAACTTAATAATATAACTGGATATCTTTTTCTGAGTTTCATTGGAAACGTGAGTTTTTAAAACCGTAAGATCTGGTTGATCTTGACACTCAGAACATCGATGAACTAATTTTATCACACCTTCTTTTAAATCGGTGAAATACGTAGTAATATCCTTTTGTGTAATATTTGGCTCATATAAATCTAGTAAGATATCATAAGGATCCTTATCTGGGTTAATAGCCGTTGCTTTTTCCCTCTTTAACTCAATCATTTTTTGAAGATCATTTTTAATCATTTCAAAATTAGATTTCGCTTTAGCTTTTTCCCACAAATGTTCTGTATGGCTTTCATGTTTGGAAATTTTTTCAACTAAGTCTGTTGGTATTTTAGTTTCTCTTTTATAATCTCGTTCTATAAGTTCTAAATTTCGTTCTTGAAATAGGTTCAAATCGTCAGTCTTTTTTGCTTCTTTCAATAAGTTTCCCGTTTCCTTGGAGGTAAATAATTCATGCACCCTCTTGCTAATTAGACCCAATTCCTCACTACGCTGCATTATTCCACTATCGGGCATGTAGGTTTTAACATCCCATGCGAGTAGCGAATAAATGCCTTCATAGTGTTTGATGTTTTTCATTCGTTGAATTAATTGTTTGTAAGCGTGTAGTTTTCCCATATTTATAAGAGAGCACTTTTAGGCATAAAAATAATTAGTTTTTATTATGAAATTCAAATTCAGTAATGCATTTTTTTTTACTTATCACTATTGTAAGAAAGATTATAAACTACATAGACTAATATCATTTAGTATTCTTACCCTACAAGAATATTACTAATTAAAATACTTGGTGAAATAATATGTTAGGAACAAATATTGGCAAATTTATTGACAGAAATAATGAAAAAATAATGATGACGTTAAAGCCGGCAAAAGAAAGGAAGATAACGCACCATCTATATTTGACAAACAGAAAAGTTATCAAATATGTTAAAACTAAAAAGCAAAGATCGTACAAGGATATTCCCTTGGAGCATATAACGTCTATCGAGTATGATTCCAGTAGAATTAAAATATTTAGATTGATCCTTGGAATTATAGGTTTGATAATTGGGTTCGCAGTATTTTTTATTGGATTGGACTGTTATTGGTTCTCCGCTTCAATTATGATTCCTCTTGGTCTTGTTTGTATGCTTATTTCATTCTATGTAGTAGTAAAAGCGTTAGCAAAGAGGAGCACACTGAGAATATTCTCTTATGACGAACGTGCATTAATCTCCTATAATTTCAAAAAGACTGCTTTGAATACAAAAGTCGAAACATTCATTTCAATTATTCATTGGTTACGAGAAGCTAAGATAAGTGGGATAGAACAAGGGGAAACGGAAACCAAAGTTAATGAACTCGTTGAAGTCGCTTTAGAACAACAAGGTGTGGATCCTAATACGTTTTTTGATACAGATGATGTAGAAGACGATGAAGATGATTTCTGGTCTTAATTTATTCCTTTTTAATTTTATTTTCCCATTTTTTATATACGTCTGGTAGCAGATCGTGAGGATCCTTGTCGGAATAGAATATCTGGGAGAAGTCATGTTCCATTTTGATCTCTCGTAGAAGCCGAGATCTTTCAAGATTTAAACAAGCTTTTGTAGTCTTTAACATCTTTGGTCGTTTTCGAGTTAAAGATCGAATAAACTTTTTTAACTTTCTGTCAAAATTCTCCGCCGAATAACAAGAATGAATAAATCCCGCCTTGATCATGTCTTCAAGATAAAATTTCTCACCATTGAATACGAGTTTTGATGCAATTGCCGGGGGAAAATGATAAAAGGAGAGACTTAAAACGAAAAATGGGAACATGCCAACATCGACTTCAAGTAGTTGCATATATATTTCTGGATTATCAACAGCCAAACGAAAATCAGATCCGAGACAAAATGCACAGCCTAATCCTAAAGCTAAGCCATTAAGTGCGGTTATTATCAATTTATCTGTTGTTAAAGATAATTCCGCAATCTCATACAATTTTTCATATACCTCCATCTTCTTCTTGGGAGGTAATGCAAGTATTTCTTTCGAATCTACTCCCGCAGAGAACACCTTGGTTCCTGTGCCTTTTAGAACCATTACCATTAAATCATCACGTTTGTTTAAATCCAACATTGCATCGCGAATCTGCAACAGCATATCAATATTAATTGCATTAGATTTAGCAGGGCGATTTATTGTCACATATATTGCTCGTTTTCTTTCGGAAATAATCAGATCATCATTTTGTCCCACGGTTACCACTACCTAATTTAACTCTACCAAGTTATTCTCATGTAATTGATATAAGATGCTAAAGACTTAGAGTTTCTTGCTTTATTTCATGGATGTCCATGAAATGTTGCAGTTCATCCCATGTTTTCGGAGTACCAACTCTTACACCTTCCTCTTCTATTTCCATTGCACTTAATGAGGCGGCTATACGGGCGCGTTCATGTAGACTTTTGTTTCTTAACGTTCCATATATTATACCTGCCATAGTGGCATCTCCAGCTCCTGTTGTATCTCTTGGAAAGACTTTAGGTGGTTTTGTTTTAATTAAATCTTTACCGTCGCTTATCCATTGACCCTCTTTCCCAAACGTTACATTAACTTCCTTTAATCCCCAGTCGAATAACGTATTCATTGCTTTTAAGACATCGCTTTCGCCGGTTAAAGCTTCAATTTCTTCATCATTAAGGCTAGTAATATCACATCGCTTTAGTAAATTCCGGGCGGCATCTGCACTATTCTTGATGATAGAGATGGATGGGGCTCCAGCAATCAAAGCACCCGTAGATTTCGCAAGATCAATACATTTACTGATCGCTTCAATTCCTTTTTCTGACGTCAATGATGTCCATACAAAGCATCTAGTCGATTTCAACATAGATTCATCCACGTGTTCTGGACCAAATAAATTATTTGCACCCTTATAAGCCAAAATTGACCTATCCCGACCCCAAGGAGTAATTAATATCACAGAATTAGCAGTTAGGTCATGTTCAAATATTTTTATCCCACTCAAGTCGACTCCACGTTGTTCCATATCTTCCATACATGATTTACCATTTCCATCGTTACCTATACCTCCTATATATGCAGTCTTAAATCCAATCCGTGCGAGATCACAAGCTATATTTGCAGCTGAACCTCCGGGATGGAATTCTACAGCACTTACGTTTAATTTACTTGAATGTTCAATCGCAATATATTTTTTGTCAGTATTGTCTCGGTCAATCATTTCCATTCGCATAACATCTTTAACTTCATAAATAGAGTCCATAGTGCAACTTCCGAGCCCAATTAAATCATATTTTTTTTCGTCACTCATCTTAAAAATCACTCATCTTAAAAAATCGTTGTATATATTTTTTATATTTTCTCAGAAGAAAAAAGTCTATTGGTTGTTTTTTTAATGATTTTTTTACGGGATTAGCGTGATAAAAAAGTTTTAATATGAGAATTGACGATCTCCGCGCATTCATAATTAGAATTATGTCCGGCTTTAGCAATAGCATGAAATTCTGCATTTGGAAGAAGCTCTAGAGCTTTATTATGTTGTGAATACGGAACAACTTGATCTTCTTCCCCCCATATTAATAATACTGGTAATTTTGATTTACCTACCCGCTTATATACATGCTCTATATCAAACATGGGCATATGCTGGTACGTGCTAACGATTGCATTTCGATAACCCTTATATTTCATTTGTTCTATAAACTTATCTTCAAATTCTGGGAATTTTGAAAAATCATAGAAATTATTTTCCAATCCATTAATTAGCACTTGATTCCCGATAAAGCGAAAAAGCAGCTTATTTAACACCGGGATCTTTAATAATTTTTGTTTAAATTCAGTGGGTTGGGGCAATCCGGCAGGATCTACAAGAATAAGGCTTTTAACCTTTTCTGGATGCCGATCCGCGAAAGTCATTGCTATTGTACCTCCCATCGATAAACCTATTATGTTTACTTTTTTATCGCCTAAATTGAGTCTATTTAGCAACTCTATAATCTGATTATCAAATAAATCTGTATCGTATTTGCATTTAGGTCTGGCGGAGAAACCACGACCATAAAAATCAAAACGTAATGTGCAATATCCCGCGTCTGCTATTTCTTCAAAATTCTTATCCCAAATAAAATTTGGAATCGAAAATCCATGGAGAAATAACACTAAATCTTGCTCTTTCGACCCCTTTAACTCGTAATTTACCCAGCCTTTTGATAATTCTACAAACGATAAGGATAATCTGTTCCTTGCGTCTTCATCAAGTTGCGCTTTTTCAAACTCCATAATTACGTAATATTATTAC
>WJKO01000618.1 GCA_014729055.1 Promethearchaeota archaeon
ATAAAAATCTTTACCTCATTTTGATGATGGATTTGTTATGGATGAATAAATTAAAAAAAATATCGTAAATAAGAAAAGATTGGATGTTTAAATTCAATTAATCCTTTATACTACAATTAATTTTTCTTCAATTTTAGTGATAGATTATAGCTTCTATTCTGTGATTAGTGAAAGTTTTTATATCCATATTTTATATATTATACAAAAAATTTTGAAATAGTTATAAAAATTTTTAATTTTTAAACTAAAATAATCTAAAAAAAATTTTAAAAAGTGTAAAAGACTAATGAACACAAAATTTTCAAACAAACGAAAAATACTCGGACTCACGCTAACATTGAGTTTTTTGATTTTTGCGGCGCTTTTTACTTTTATACCAAAGAATTTTGATCAAAATGAAAAGGCTACTAATCTTAGCAATAATTTGAACTTTCCGAACAATTTTAACGAAAACACGAATGAATTGCAAACTAGTGAAATATCATTAGAACCATGGTGGAATTCATCGTTCCAACATAGACGGTTGATAAATATCACAAATCCTTATGGAGTTGCCATTAATGATTTTTTAGTCTCAATTGAATTTAATTATGAGGATCTTGTTGCAGCAGGGAAGATGAATAGTTCATTAAAAGATATAAGAATCGTTGAGGATGACCAAGTAATAGATTATTATGTTAAAAAAGACTTTAATAAAACAGTAGCACAGGAAGGTGTTGCCACAGTTTGGTTCCTTACAAACGTTACTGCTGATGGGAACCATGACGTTTTCTTATATTATAATAACGATTCAGTGGGAAGAGATGCCGAAAAGTATAGAGATGACCAATTTGGGTTACTTAATCGATGGGATTTTGAAGAGGGAAGTGGGCTTCAAATTCTAGATTGTATGGGAACTAATAATGGTAATTTTACCACTGGTGGACAATATCCAGATTGGGCAACTGACGCCAAGGTTGGATCTCGCTCTTTAGAATATGATGGTAATAATGATTATGTTGCATTAGAAACTCCTTACTCTTCCTTTGACGCGTTAACTCTTTCCGCTTGGGTAAAAATCCCAAGTGGTTTTGATTACACGGATCAAGGTATTATCATTTCTTATGATAGAAGTGAACTATTTAGATTTGGTATTGGATCTTCTGAAGGAAGTGGGAACTCTGGAGGGTGGAAGGTAACTTTTGACACAGAATCCAGAGATATGGTAGGAGAAACATCATTGACTCCTAATGAATGGTATCATGTTGTTGCCGTTTTTGATGGCTCTCAATCATCTGGAAACAGAAAATTGATTTACGTGAATGGTGAAAATGATGGTTATAGTTCCAAAGATTCGGGACAAGATGATGCTTTAGATAGAACAGAAAGATATGGATTTCTTTCGGATGGTTCTGAAGCATCCTCATTTGATGGAAATCGAGGTCCAAATGTACCTTTTTATGGAAAAATGGATGACTTAAGACTTTATGATCGAGCCTTAACAAGCGAAGAAATTGGTTGGATTAATAAAACATGGGACTTAGAGACGATTCTAAATGAAGAGCAAGCCCATAGAGCCAATATTATAGCTAGGGCTGTCGATTTAAATGATCAATATATTCCTAATGCAAATATCTCTATCTATTCAGATACGAATGATTATATAACAAGCGGAATCGCAGATGATCAAGGTACTTATACTTTCACTAATCTTGATATGCCACCAGTGAGCTATCATTTCAAAGTATATATTGAATCTACAGCTGATGGAACATCCCTTAAAGAATTAGTAAATGAGACTTCTTCTGCAATACAATTCACATCAATCTCCACTAATATTGATATAATATGTGAGGTAAGTACCCATATATTTAATATCAAAGATGCGGATGATAAAAAACTGGAATCAGGATATATTCTAGTGGGTAATAGTACTCAATATCCACAGATTCAGAACGTTAGTATATCAGATGGATCTGGAAGATTTTGGTGGGTGAATACCACACCATATAGTTATAATTATAGTGTTTATTATGTAGATAGTAATTATAATCCAAATCCAGTACAGATTGAATCAGGAGATCTTACTACTCCTAATACTGATCCAAGTTTAGTTGTTAATATGACAACCCTTACTTTCACGGTTTATGAGCGGGACACAATGAATATACTTGATATTGGCGTTGATTTAATATTCAAGAATTATAACAATGAAGAAATTGCTTCTCTGGTGTCGAATGAAAGTGGGATTGCAACATACCGCTGGCTAAATTCCTCCAGCGAAAGACTCGGAGGACAAAATGTCACATTAGATGTAACCTTATTCGGTCAAGATCCGGGTCCTAACTTTAATATTTCAGAATTCAGAGTAGGATCGAGTAATTATGCCACTGATCCAGTGAATTTTACAATTACTACTGAGAATAGCTATAGCATATGGTTAGATGTGACTCCAGGCGACTATACAACTGATATAATTTCCCTTAATCCCTCTGATACCATAAATATTAAATGGGGATCTGATCTTAAATTAAGGGCTTTGTTTAACGTGACTAAGTCTGCGGTAGCGGGCGAAGTCGGTTTAAATTGGGCAGATAGTATGACTTATCAAGTTAAGAAAGGCGGCAGTTTGATACTATCAGGATCTATGGATAGAGATGATGATAATATAGGACAACATGAAGGTACTATTAAATCTTCATTATTAGATTCTGATCAAAGTTATTCAATTATAATTTCGGGCGAGAAAGCAGGATATCAAGATCCTACGGAGGACATAACTCTTCAATTATATGTTGCTGAAAACGATATACTGGTTAATCAGTCCCAAAATAATAATTCTGCTATAGAAACCTATTGGGATGAGGATGTCAGTATGTCAGTCAAAGCATATGGTCAATATGACGAATTTATGACAGTTGAAGGCACGATTTATGAAAGTAATAATTACGACTTTAGATTTTCTATTCCCGATATTGAAAATGTCTGGAATTTAACCGAAATTACTTTCGATATTGATGATATTAGTTGGACTGAAGGAAGTGCTAATGCTTATATTCTAATTACAGATCCTTGGGGTGAAACGTATAATTTTACACAATCTAATAGTACTTTGCAGGTTTATCCAGGTGATGACCCTGGATATTGTTATAATATGATAATTCCTGGAGAAAATCTAATAAAAAGTAGTCCTACCGGAGATAATCAATTCAATTTTAGTTTTTATGGAACCTATGATAATGCTGTTGATATCACTGCTGAAGCGAGATTTGTGAGAGATCAAGTAGATGTGTACTACCGCACTTTTAATGTTTCCGATTTAATTTCAATTCCCTATGATGAGCATGGATGGGCGATAAAAAGAATTTGCTTTGACATATATAATTTTAAAAATACATCAGATTGGAGTGTTATTGATCCATCTACAGTTGATTTAAAAATTAGAGCTAATCAGAATTATACTGCTACAAGCAGATTTACATATGATCTCTTGACAAGTAGTTCTGGGACGGGACAGATAATAATTGATAATGCAACCTTATATCCGGATGAAAACTTATTATTTGATTTTTCTATTCTAAGTAGTGATCCTAATGTAATGTTTGATGTGGATATAGACATTGATTATATTCAATATTATAATGAATATAGCATAATAAACAATTACACGATTACACAATTAGATAGTGATATCGCTAATTATGAATATATTCTGATTAATCCTCAAGATTCTGGGTGGGATGATGAACAGACAGCAGCTCTTTATATTAGTGATGTTTTTAATGCGACAGATAATTTTAATCCGAACGATGTAAATATGACAATTACGATTGGAACAGAAGTATTTACGGTTAATGAAGATGGAGAAATTCTATTGAGTCAAGTTACGGGATTTAGTAAAAACATTACATATAGCGCTTCTATTAGCACAGATATTCCCGTAAACTTTACGATTTCTTTCCAAGATAGATATAGTAGACAAAAATTCATTGATTTAGAAAATGATATCTCATCCGCTTCATATCAAGTTGACGTATTATCGGGATCAGTATCGTATAATTCAGTGCAAAATAGTTTTATTCAACTCATTGATACTAGCGCTTTAGAAGGAGGCGATCCAGAAGATTATGATGTTCGATTCACTATAGGCAAAGAACATTATGAAGATGGGTATATAGATCTACCTTTAGAAATCTATGCCAGGCCAACCGAAATTAATGGTGAATCCTTGATCTTTATCCAAAAGTCAGTTTATGTATGGCAATCAGCCAATATCACGCTCGAATATAATGATACGCGTAGAACAGAAAGAATTTCAGATGCTGATAAATTACTTTTCATCTGGAAAAGACTTGACGCTAATGGAAGAAAAATAGAAGAGGGAATTAGTTATAATATTACTGAGACAGCGGATTCAAGATATGTTTTAGATTTTGATACAGAGAATCGTGCGGTGGGAACTTATCAAATTTCAGCTCAAGTTGGAAAGGATAACTATATTGATCAGACAGCAACGATTTATTTAGAAATTAAAGAGCGTCCTATTTTAATTCTTCCATACAGTTTTCAATTAAGTGTGGATCACGGAGATGCGTTCCAATTGACCCTTCAATTAACTGATAGTGTTGATAATACTCCAATAGATGATGCGAATGTGATATTGACACTCGGAGGTAGACCATATGTTTTCACTCCAATTGGAAATGGATTATATCAATTAAGCATTCAAACAGGAGATTTAGATGCCTTTTTCGCTGACTTAACCTTATCTGGTACACTACAGATTTCAAAACCAAATTATGTCGATGTTTCTGTTAATTTCAATGCAATTGTGAACATGCAAGAGATTTTTGAGGGTGTTCCTCTTTTTTATTTCATTTTAGGTGTCTCCCTTACAATTACGGTGATCGCAGCTGTGGCAATATATCGCTATGCACAATTAGCTAAAATTCCAGAATTCGTAAAGAAAGCAAGGAAAATCAAAAAGGAGATCAAAGCAAAAGAAGCCATTTCGGAGGAAAACCTTTATCCAAGTAAGGATGAGTTTACTGCAGAACAATACGGAGATGAATGGAAAGAGCTTGGCTTATCCATAGAAGATTCCTTAGGACTAGAGAAGAAAATGAAGAAGAGATTAGGAACTAAATTGCCTAAAAAGGGAGGTGCACAATAAACAATGCCCGTTGGTTTAGTTATAATGAGATGGAATGAACGTGTCGGTACAGAGATTCTTGCCAAATATCCGGATGTAATCAACATTACAGATAAGACCTTAATGCAGGTATATAGTACTCATGAATACAGCGGTGAGGCAGGAATGATTAGTTTAATGGTAGGATCTCTTAACATAGCATCTTATTATACCGGTCCAGATTCGGGATACTACATTCTGCTATTATTGAATGTTGATGATGATCCCGATGCGTACGAAGGCGGCTTATCTAATGTAGCATTGACAATACTTCAAAATCTTGAAGATGATAGCTACAAAAAGATGATTCCTTC
>WJKO01000619.1 GCA_014729055.1 Promethearchaeota archaeon
ATCGTCTTTTTCGGGAACAAAAAGACACTACACTACACTCTAACACTACACTCTGACAGGAAAAATAACTATGTTCTGTAAAAACGGAATTTAAATACGAATTTAATTAGTAGGATGTGAAAGCGATGAACCAATGTAAACATTTATGTTTGTATCAAGAGGATAAAAATGTATGGAAAAACTTGCATTTGACTTTCAAAAACTCCTTTCTTCGGACGAACCGCTCACATTTCTTGCCGGCGCGGGGATCTCGGTAGACCCGCCATCATGTCTGGCATCTGCACGGGGCATTATGTCCGATATAATAAAATTCTGCTGCCCCAAAGATGCCGCAGATGATCTCCTATCCGAACCATTGGTTAGCCGCATCAGATACGAATATATCTTGGGGTTATTTAGGGACAATTTGGATACTAATTTGAAAATTATGGACTATTTTACGCAAGCAGAGCGTCCGAATGCCTTGCATAAGTTTCTGGCGGGGCGGATACGAAAGGGAAACATCGTTATGACCACAAATTTTGATTTCTTAATCGAGTATGCACTCGGGTTGGGCGATAAAAACGCCCGCGCCGTTATTACAAAGGGAGACTTCCAGAAGTTCACCGATCCGGTTGAAATGGCTCAGAACGATATGAATGTCTTGTATAAACTACACGGGTCGCAAAAAAATGTATTTACGGGCGAAGATACCGCAGAGTCGGTCATTACCACGTTAGACGCTCTTGCAAAGGAGAAGGAGGAAAATATCTTTGCTCTACCCCATTACGAGCGGGAAACGTTTATTCGGGCATGCAAAGCAAAGACGCTTGTTGTAATGGGGTATTCGGGGGGGGATGTTTTTGATATCATTCCCGCGTTAATGCACACAAAAGATCTGAAACGTGTTGTCTGGATTGAGCATACGGCAGCACCGGGCGGAACGATAACTTCATATAAGATAACGGCATCTGATACGCAACAAGATTCGCCGCTTGATCAACTTTTGCAGCAACTCAACCGTGGAACCGGCGTTGAGGTGATAAAAATGCGGGGGAACACATCCCACATTTGCGCCGGGCAGACACATAAACCAAATGCCCGAGCGATGGAAGAACGAATTGAGCCACCGCTTGAATGGATTGTAACACACTTTGAGCAGGTCAGTGACGGGCTGAAAGAACATTTGGCGGCACGGATATATGATAATTATGACGTTCCAAACAAAGCCCTCACCCACTATCAACAATCATATGATCGATATGAAGAGATTGATAATGATCGGGGGATGGCAGCAGCCCTCGGGAATATGGGGCTGATATACAGGCAAACGGGGGAACCGAAGAAGGCGAGGGAACACCACCAACGGGCATACGAAATACACAAACAGCTCAAAAACCTATCAGGGATGGCAGACGACCTCGGAAATGTGGGAATTATATACATGCAAACGGGGGTGCCGAAGAAGGCGCTGGAACACCACCAGCGGGCATACGACATATACAAACAGCTCAATAATCTGCACGGGATGGCATCAGCCCTCGGGAATATGGGAAACGCATACATGCAAACGGGGGAGCCGCAGAAGGCGCTGGAACACCACCAACGGGCATACAACATACACAAACAGCTAAATAACTTGCAAGGGATGGCAAACCAGCTTGGAAATATGGGGATTATATACATGCAAACGGGGGAGCCGAAGAAGGCACGGGGAAAATTTGAGACATGCCTCCGATTGTCAAAGCAGATTCACTATAAAGCGGGGATAGATTTTGCTACGGGACAAATAAAAAGGATAGTAGACTCATTAGATGGAATGTAATGAATAAATATTATTAGGACGGGAAATTTTAACGCGATTAATATACTGATAAAAATAAGAGCTTTTAATAATTATTTATTGGTATAATTTATATGAAAGACAATGAACTGATAATTTAAATGTATGTTTTCAACATTGATTCATAATCAGTAAACGCATCCCACACAGATTTCCTTATTTTTTCAAGGCGACCCCACGTTTTAATAGAATTGAAAATGGATTTTGTCTTCGAGAAAAAGTCTTTTGCACAATTTTTACACAGAGGATTCACCAGCCCTGGAACAAAAATGCTATTGATTTTTTCAACGTCAACCGTATGAGTCAGCTTTTTCCCCTTTACACCTTGAATAGTCGTTTTCGTGGTCATAAATACATCAAAATATACTCTCTGAAATGATACAAAACTTTCATGTTTATCTTTTACTCGGCGGCTCCTTGGAAGTTTTTTATTGATTTTATGAATTAAATTGTCTAATTCTTCACGCAACCATACTGAATAATCGGTTTCTGCGACATTAATTTTCTGTTTTCCGCAATACATGCAAATATCGGCGGGAGAAAATCTGGAATTGGTGAGGATCTCTGACAAAATGAATACAAGTATCTTTCTACTGGGTAAAATCAACACTTCCCCTTTGTTTCTAACTGAATTGAATATTTTATCATAAGAAACTTGCAATAAGGATTTATATTCTCTTGAAATCTGTTCTTTTGACGCTTCTTGCATCATATACACATCGATTATTCTATCATCCTTAAGTTCCTTGCGAAGATTTTCGGGTAATCCATTAACTTCAATATTTTCCAAGTTAAGAGTCGTCAGACTATCGCATTTTTCAACGCCCTTAAGACTGCTCAATTTGCTTCCCTTAAGGGATAGTGATTTTATCTTGCTTAAATAAGGGAAATTGGAAAGGTCGTGGAATTTATTATTTCCTATGGTGAGAGTTACGAGATTCGGTAATTTTTTTAATGGATCTAAGTTCGAGATGTTGTTTCCTGAAATATGAAGATATTTTAGTGAATCTAAAGATTCGAGATTCTCAATAACTTCAATATTACAGTCATCAAGCCATAATTGCTTCAATTTTTTAAAATTCTCAAGACCTTCGATCAATTTTATCGGATTGCCTGAAAGTCTGAGTATCTTTAAGTTTTTAAGGTTTTCCAGATTTTCTATTTTGGCAATATTGTTGTTTGAGAGCCCAAGTGCCTTTAGCTGTGTTAAATGAGAGATATTTTCAATCTTGCCTATATTATTTCCTGAAAGATAGAGAGTTCTCAAATTAGGAGCGTTCTCTAAGTTTTCAATTTTGGAAATATTATTGTTGTTGATATGGAGCACAACTAAATTTCTTTGATGTTCTAAGTTCTCGATCCGAGAAATATTGTTTCCATCAAGCCATAAGTCCTTCAAAGTTGTTAAATCCTCTAAGTTCTCAATTTTGGTTATTTTATTATTGGAAAGACCCAAATCCTCTAGCATTCGTTTCTTCTTGAGACCTTCAATCTTAGAAATCTTATTGTAATATAATTTCAATTTAACTAATTTATTGATATGTTCTAAGCCCTCTATTTTCTCGATCTCATTTTTTCCTAAATATAATCGATTCACATTTGCCGGGATCTCTACCTCCTTAATTGATTTAAGCCCCGCTTCTGTGTGATCTACTCTATTTCTTAATCCCATACTAATCATTGAATACTAAACCATAACTTATTAAAAAATATATAGGTCAACTACATACTCCTTTCTACTCTATAATAGCAAGAATTATAATATAATCTAAAAACAAATTAATATCAGAGAGAAAGTACTATGCAAAGTGAAGACTTACCAAATAATCGTCCCAATGTCATTCTAATTCTTAATGATGACATGGGATTCAGCGACCTCGGTTGTTATGGAGGGGAAATGGATACTCCAAATTTAAACTCATTAGCAGAACATGGACTTCGGTTCATAAATTTTTATAATACAGCCCGATGCTGCCCAAGCCGAGCTTCGTTATTGACCGGACTGCATCCACATCAAGCGGGTGTTGGGTATATGGTGGGAGATTGGGGGCCGGAAGAATATTCCGGCAGTATCAACCATCATTGTGTCACTATTGCAGAAGTTCTGAAGTTAAACGGATATAAGACATATCTCAGCGGAAAGTGGCATATAACCAACGATAAATGGCATGTTAACGATGCATGGCCAAAACAGCGGGGTTTTGACAAATGTTATTGTTTTCTCGGAGGAGCATCGAGTTATTTCTGGCCTAAAACTATGGTTAGGGGGAATGAAAGCCTTGAAGAAGAGATAGCCCAGGATGAGGATTACTATATAACAGATGCGATAAGTGATAATGCGGCAAACTATATTAAAACACACGCCAATAATAATGAGAACCCATTTTTCTTATATGTAGCATATACCGCCCCACACTGGCCCTTACATGCAAAGGAGAAAGATATAAAAAAATATAAAGGCAGATTTGATAAGGGATGGGATACACTTCGGAGAGAAAGACTAAAACGAATGATTGAATTGGGGATCCTTGAAAAGAACTGGGAAATTACACCACGGGATCCAAGAGAGCCAAGCTGGGATGAGGCATCAGACAATGAATGGGAAGCTCTTAGGATGGAGGTCTATGCTGCACAAATTGATGCTATGGATCAAGGAATAGGTCGTATCATTCAAGCATTAAAAGAAACAAATCAATTTAATAACACCCTCATTATGTTCCTAGCTGATAACGGAGGATGTTCCGAAGAAGTGAGGCTTGTATGGAAAGAAGGAAAAATTCGCGGCGGAAGTGCGCGAAGAAATACCCGTAATGGTGAATCCGTAAAGTTCGGAAATAAACCCTCAATAACGCCGGGACCGGAAAATTCCTATGTGAGTTACGGAACGGCTTGGGCTAACCTTTCAAATACTCCATTTCGAATGTATAAAAAGTGGACTCATGAGGGGGGGATAGCAACACCTTTTATTGTGCATTATCCCGATTATATACAAAAGAAAGGAGAATTTCGAAGACAAAATGCCCAACTCACGGATGTTATGGCGACAATTGTTGATATTACGGGTGCTAAATATCCAGAAACCTATCAAGGACATGAGACCCGACCCATGGAGGGTACCAGTTTACGGGAAGTCTTTGAAGATAAGTCTAATAACAAAGGTATGCTTTTTTTTGAACACATGGGTAATGCCACGGTACGTGACGGAAAATGGAAACTTGTTCGGGACTTTCCTTTTGAATGGGAGCTCTACGATATGGACGAAGATAGAACTGAACTTCATAATTTAATAGATATTTATCGAGAACGTGGTAAAAAAATGATCGAAGCATATCGAGAATGGGCTGATAGAATAGGTGTTATCGAACGGGATAAATTAATGTTAATTAGGGCAAGAAAAAAGCCCACTCGCTTTAGAAGATGGTTGGTTAGATTTGGTTCTCGATTTTCTAATGGAATAGCGCAATGGCAAAAAATTATCAAAAAAAGAAAGCGTAATGATAACAGATAGAATCGGTAATTCCTAGTTATCGAAAACAAAAAGATGTTTCATTTTTCTTTCACATTTCTCAGAATCCAATCCCGATAAGCGCCAGAGACACTGTCTATATCGATACCAATGCATTCAGCTACGTCATAAGAATGATTATTTTCAATAAATTCTATTATATCAATTGTTCTCTCCTTCTTGGTTTTAATGAGCATCAAACATTCATTTTCTTCTTCAATTTTGTTTTTCCACCTATAAATACTGGTCAGATTTCTTATAATACTACAACATGCAGCCAATTTCTGTTCAACAAGATTCCTTCCTAACTCTTTTGCTTGCCTAAAATCTGGTGTTGTTACAAAAAAGATTGTTAGTTTATCAGAATTCATGCATTAAATTACGAAAATCTTGAACATAAATGTTATGATGCTTCTTTTACATCCCTTAATAACGCGTAGATTTTTCTTAATTTATCTGAACTGCCGTATAAATAACTTCTTCCCTTTTTTCTTTTTCTAACAAAACCGAGTTCTTCAAATTGTTTTATTTTGTAATATTCGGGTAAAATTAATTGAGAGTATAATTCAGGGTTTAATTTATCAGTGACATTTACAATCACCAATCCACCACCTTCATCAGCCACATACAACACATCACTTTGATAATAGCTTGTTAGAGCTTCATTATACGTGTCATATGACGACATTAATTCGGGATTTGCGGGATCACTTATATTTAAAATATCGATCCCATCACTTTGGTTTGTAATATAAGCATAATCTCCGCTAACATCAACATCATAGACTTCACCCCAGCTAATGGATGTGTAACTTCCCTTTAATGTCATTGCATATGGATCGCTTACATTAATTATCTTCAATCCATCCATAATGCCATTTGCGGTATAAGCGAGATCATCGATAACTACCACTTCCCAAGTATTCATATCCGTTTCATAATTACTCATATAGTCTGGGTTGGCAGGATCTGTAATATTCACGGTTCTTAAACCCTTAGGTCCAGACGCCACGTATGCAGTATTGCTTAATACAAAGACATCATACGCATAATAATCAAACTGCTCGTATCCAAGCAGCGTTGGATTCGTGGGATCAGATACGTCAACGACCTCTAATTGTTTATTTGATCCATCAGCTACATACAAGTAGTTTCCAACCGCGTCAACTCCAAAAGTAGTACCATTTAAGTAATGTCCTAATCGTTTAGGATTATTTACATCTGTAACATTGTATATGAATACCCCGTTTGCATCAGACACAAAATACGCGGTATTTCCTTCAACATCAATATCTTCGACGTCTCGATCGGTAATATAAATATCTGCGACCTCAACGGGATGTTCAGGATCTGAAATATTCAAAATAATTACACGGAGACCTGAACTTAAATAGGCAATATCACCCCTAACCTCGATAATCTGTGATGCACCATAAGACCAATTACCTATGGTATTCACATTCTCAAAATCACCATTTGCGGATGATAATGGTAAATCCATAATTTCTGCATCATTATTTGGTTCACAATCTACTGGCTCTTCCAATACTATATTAAAAATATATCCAACAATACTTGTTAATAGAAATGTGAAAACGCAAATGCAGAATATTGTTTCTAATTTTTTCTTTCTTCGTAGGTTACTAAACTTCATTTTTTTATCCTCAATACAATAAAACAAAAATTGTTATTTGAAACGATTAAGGACATTTTTTGAAAAGTAATCTATAGTGAAAAAAATATATATCGATTTATATCGGATTATACATGCCTATTAGAGAGATTAACTTCGTTTTTCAGAAATTCAAGAGCGATTTTCATAGTGTTTCCAATCGCTTCTTTATTTAAGATGGTATAGTCATCCCAAGGTTGATGATAGAATTTGATCATTTGAGAGGGTACTTTCATTGCAAATAGACAAGCCGCATCAATACCAGCTTTACTAAAGGGCAGCGTATCAGTTCCGCCACCTCCAAATGGCATTGGCTCCACTTTATGAGAGATATTAGCGATATTGGCCGCATTATCAAGTTTTCTTACTACCTTCTTGGAGTTTTTTAGTGTTGAATTACGGTCAGTTGTTAGAATTGTAATATTAGGAGTACAGATTGTTTCAAAGTTAATACACATTGTGTTTTTTTCCTTTAATTCTCTTAGATGACGAGCAACATAGCGATAAGATCCACGCGTTCCAGCTTCTTCACATCCAAACGAAATGATCCTGATTTCTGTGTTTTTTGGAATGCTATTTTTATGGTCGCTAATCTTGGTATTATTACTATCACTCTCAGACTTTAGTTTTCGACTTTTTAAAATCTGCCCGATTCTAACAGCCATTGCTGAGCTTGCAAGGTTATCAGTTGCACCAGGCACTTTTCCTCCGTTTTTACCGCTTTCCGCAAAAAAAACACCAAAAATAAAACCCATTGGAAAAAAGATAAGCATCAATATTGCGAAGAAATGCAGAGATTCAGGTTTGGGCATTCCTAAAAGATTATAAATAAACGTGCGGGTTAATCCGATAAGAAGTGTGGTCACAGAGAAAATAAGGACAAACTCAGTGAAATAATATCCATATTTCAAATACCTTAGCCAGTTGAATTGCAGTGCGCTATCATGATGTCCGCTCAAGATGATGATATTTTTAACCTCTTCATCCGGAATAATACGCCCGATTACATTAAACGATTCCTTTTTTTTGTAGAATCGATCGATGAATTCCGTATAGAAAATAAATTCAAACAACATCATTAGAAAGATAAAAATGGCTATAATCAGCCCAATTAATGAGAACAGAATCGGATAGATATCATAATAACTTAGGAAGAAAAATACCAGAGAGATTATACCCAATACACATCCAATTTTAAACCAACCAATAAATGCCTTTGGAGCGCATGTAAATGGCTCAACTTCTACTTTATCTGCAAATTTTTGCATTTCGTGCTTAAATATATTACCTCTTTGTTTTTCTTGGGGACTACATGGACATCCAGGACCAATATCAACACAGATCTTTTTCACCAGATCATAGACGTAATCTGCATCTTCTTGTCTGAATAATTCTGCCATCTTGATTATTTGAATGTAGATTGTTTTAAAACAATTGTTGAGAAGAAAAATAAGAATCCAGAACCAATCACTATAGATGACTGCTCGATGGTTTTTATAAAAACAACTTATTGTTGTTGCCAAAATCCTTTTTTATGGAGGTATTTTCCCAGATAAACTAAACTCAACATTATAGGGACCTCCCAAAATAAACCCATAGTGGTGCCTAAGGCAGCTATTGAGCCTACACCATAAATTGAAACCGCAGTAGCTATAGCAATTTCGAAATGACTCGATGACCCAATAATTACAGAAGTGATGGCTTCTGGATATGCTAATTTCGCTTTCCTTGTTATCATTATATTGTATCCAACGACAAGTGCAAATCCAATCAAGAGAGGAGCTGAAACCAGTACTAATAAATCAAAATTGTTGATTAAAACATCCCCATTCAAAGAAAAGAGAATGATAAGCGTCATTAACAGGGCAATGACTGCAATCTTTCCTACAAAAGGGCGATACACATTATCAAACCAGTCTTTGGTCTTATATCTAATAATGAGTTTTTTAGTAATTATACCCAAGATAAGCGGAACGCCGATGAATATTACAACTGAAATCAATAAAAGTATTCGATCAATAGGAATATCTTCAAGACCAGTTAAGAACGCAATTAAAGGGGCATAAAATAGAATTAAAGTCAGCGTGTTTATGGACGTATTGATCACATTTTGTTCTTGGTTTCCTTGGGCTAGCTTTCCCCATACTAATACCATTGCCGTGCATGGACTGGATCCTAAAAGAATAAGAGAAACAAATAATTGGTCATTTGATTGTAAAAAGAGTTTTCCTAAAGCATAAGCAACTAAAGGAGCAATAATCCAATTAGAAAGCAGCGTGAGCAATATCGGTTTTGGATTTGTGCGTAGTTTTTTAATTTTTTCAAGTTGTAAGTTAAGTAATGCAGGATACATCATTAAAAACAAGCAGATAGCAATTGGAATTGATATACCGCCGATATGCCAACTATTTATTGTCTCTCCAATTGAAGGTATAAACTTCGATAGTAATAGACCCAAACTCATGCATAGAACCACCCAAATTGCAAGATATTTTTCAAATCTGCCTAATATCCCCTTAGTGTTTGTAACAACATTTGGAGAACTATCGTGATTGTCCTTTGTCATAATATATTTTTACATAATCATTTCTCAGATTTAAAATATTCGATTCATATTATTTATATTCAATATAGACCTATAAAACTTAATTTGAAATAAAACTTATTTTTAGTATGGGAAATAAACCTGGCAAACGAAATAATTTTGATTTAAAATTAATTGAAACACTGGGTAAATGCAGCGATATAAAGGATGCTAAGCAATTCTATGAAGAACTTATTCAAATAAAGGAGCGGGCTTTTGAGGATCCCATCAAGTCTGAGATCGCTACCATTTTGGAAGCTTTTAGTAATAAAGACAGATTTATAATCATAGACGCATTGAGGAAAAAAGACCGATGTGTCTGTGAGTTAGAAGCTATATTACAAAAGTCCCAAGCAACGGTCAGCCACCATTTGAAGATTTTAAGAGACGTAAAGCTAGTTTACGGGTGGCCGAAGGGAAAGTTTACACACTATTCATTAATTAAAGAAACTTTTAAAAGATTTAAGGAAAATATAGTTGACTGGCTGGAATCCATTGAAAACTGGTACACAATTGCTAATATAATCGGAGATACAGATTAACGCTTGGTATAAGGAAGATAAATCATATCACACGCTTTTTCAGCAGCTCTAATTTGAGCAAGTTTGTACCTACGAGCAACCCCTTCAGTGTGTAAATAGTATTTTTTCTCTAAGAGTATTATTGTTTCGTTTAATCTAACGATAAATCTGGGACCATCAACCGTTTCCGTCTTTTCAAAGTCATTAAAATCGGGGAGCATACTTGGATCTCCATAGACTTTAGCGAATAATTGTTCAAGTACATTACGGGCATTTTGATCCGTTTTAATTTCTATAGATTCATAATATCGCCGTAATGTTTTTCGTTCTTCAATCTGACTTGGCGTTAACTGATCATTTTCAATTGATTCAGTATCTAAATGTGAAGAGAGGAGTGTATCTTCAATTTTGGTTTTCTTCATTATTAAGTCCCAGACCTCTTGACACCTCCTAAAACCCTTTTCTATATAGATTACTGCGAAAAACGATTCTAATATGTCGCATTTCACTTTTTGGGATAATTTTGGAAGTGCACTCCTCACAAAAGGTTTCATTTTCAATGCATCAAATAAATCACCGAGTGTTTTTTCATTCACCATTCTGCTTCTTAACACAGTTAAATTTCCTTCGGATAATGGGACACGGTTATACAACTTATCAGATACCACTAAATCAAGCACCGCATCACCTAAGAACTCAAGTCGCTCATAGTCGTCATCACGTTCTTCGATCTTATAACTTTGCCTTAATCCTTTAATTGATCTGTGTGTAAATGCAGTGTTCAATAGATCCAAGTTGATATCTTCAATTTTAAACTGTTTGAGCCATTCCATAAGACTGTTACTCAATCGTTATCACCCCTTGGTAATTTTAGTGGGTTTTAATAGGTATTAAATTTACAATATCAAAGTGTCCAAATCCTGCGGTTCGTCCACTGCCGGTATTACTGAGTTCACCAAACTTAGATAAAATATGCACCCATTCACTCATTTTACCATCGTCGTCACTAATATCCATGAGCACCCAGCCCTTAAATCCTTTAAACCTATGTTTGCCTTTGCCCATTTTCCAACTTCGAATACTTAAGTCCGTTTTCTGAACGTGGACATTGCCAACAACCCAATCATAAAAGTCATCAGGACACGGAAATGATGTGTCTTCATAGAGATTATTCCATTGTTTCGCAAGATTGCCATAAATCTTTTCCGCAACTGGGGTAAAAAGATACTTATTAGTACCCATCTGTTTAAAAGCCGTCGGCGATCGAAACATAAGTTCTATCCGGTTTAAGGGCTGTGCACTACGCACGATCTCATGCGGATCAATCTGTTTGACTTCAATTTTTGAAATTATACATTTCTGCGGACCTAATTGTACGGTAGACGTATTTTTTTTCATAACATAGTCAATAAGTGCATCGATCATTTCCCCGCTAAAGATATTAAGAATAAACCTAACTCCACCGGCTGAGTTGGGCTTTGTATTCGCATTGTTCGTAATAGCGGCATTGAATTTATGATATATCGAGTATTTTCGAATCGTTTTCTTCCCGCCTTTTTGATCAGTCTTATGAAGTTCATTTCCTAAAGACCTATTTACCTCTGCAATCCAACGCATAACGATACCTCTAAAAATATAATCATAGGGCATCTGAATGGTATGTTTTGGGGGTGATCCCGGAAATAAGTCAAAAGCTAATGAATAGATAGTTTGCATAATTTATTCTCCTATATTCTAAGTCCGTAATTCGGATTTTATTTACTTAATTCAAACTTGACGAATTTAAATTTAATTCATTTTCAATTATTCAAGATGAATATTGAAATCTTGAGATATTATGATGAAATATTTGAATTTGGTTTATTTAAATTGTTTGATCTGATGGTGCTGGGCTGCTTAATTTGTTTGCACGTTCCTTTAGAGTTTGTTTTACGTTATTATAATCATGTTCAATCGTATAGCATGCGATGAGATAGCAGATTCCCGTCGGAATAAAAAATAACTGGACTATAATTAAACTCCAGAAATAATTGAGGGGATCTGGTACAATGGTGAGAAATTTCGCGGAAATTAGTGGAAGAACTACGGATCCAATACCTCGTCCAATGCCATTGATAAAGTTACCCAAACCAAATATAGTCCCTCTATGCTCTGGAAGGTTTACATCTCCAATAATTGCAAACCAATTAGGAGAATCCGCCGCCATCATGGCTGATGCCCCAAGCGAACATAAAAACATAA
>WJKO01000620.1 GCA_014729055.1 Promethearchaeota archaeon
ATATTCTAAAAATCCAACTTAATCGATTGGAAGAAAGTGATAAGATTAAACCTAAATTATCCGATAGTCTAAAAACATTTTTTAAATGGATTCTCATTTGTATAATTGCTGCGCTAGTGTTAGGACAATTCGGTGTAACAACTGACTGGCTCGCAAGCTTTTTCAGTCTATTCGGAGGAACTATACTTGGTTTTGCCGCAATAAATACAATAGGGAATGCAATTGCAGGATTGATAGTGCGCCGAACTAAACCTGTAAATCGTGGGGATCGAGTGCTTATTGAAGGTGAATTTGCAGATGTTCTTTCAATTAACGCGATTTATACGAAGTTAATAAATATGGATAATGTTATCATCTCAATTCCAAATCAAAAGTTGATTAAAAGAGAAATCCGAAATTACGGACGATCTAGGGTTGTTCGTGAAAAAATTTCAGTAAAATTAGGTTATGAGCATGATTTTGACTTTATTGAAGAATTATTAGTAGATTCTGTAAAAACTATACCTCTCGTCCTAAAACATCCGAGTCCATTTGTTCGTATTGTATCGTTTGGAGATTACGCCGCAGAATATAAATTATATGTATTTATTAAGCAAGTTAAGCAGATTAATGTACTTCAAGGAGAACTACATAAAAAAATCTTCAAAGCATGCAAGAAAGAAGGTATCTCACTGATGACACCACTAGTACACCAAAAATACATAGAAAAACCAGTTGAAAATATATCTAAACCCAAGAAAGAAGCAGAAAATGATTCTAAAAACTAATTTTACTTAGAGTCTTTACCTTGATAGACTTTAATCCTTCCGTTTGAAAATTCCAGCTCCAGCAATCCTTCTTCGGTTAAATCGTCAAGAAACTTTTTC
The DNA here is from genome assembly GCA_014729055.1 of Promethearchaeota archaeon. Lineage (GTDB taxonomy): Archaea > Asgardarchaeota > Lokiarchaeia > Sigyniarchaeales > Promethearchaeaceae > WJKO01. Next base: position 867 of record WJKO01000620.1, read on the forward strand.
AAAGTAGAAACTCTGACGTCATGTTTTCGTGCAAGATCAGTAGGAATAATCGCTCGCATTTTGGGTAGCGATTCTCTTAATTCTTTTTCCATTTTTGGTGGGAGAAAAGGATCTCTCTTTTTTACTTCAACCGTCTGTACTTTTCCGTATTTTTTCGCAATTCTTTTGATACGGGTATTCGTTTCAACTTTATTTATATCTACTTCCGAGCTAAATTCATCACTCATCGATCTCACATTCCTTATGATACTTTTATACAAAAACTAAATTATTTCTATTTCCACCAGAACAGACTCTGGAATTCTTATCTTCATAATTAGAACCATACTTTGGTCCTTCGCCGCAACATCAATTAGACGCTTATGGATTCGCATTTCATAATGTTCCCACGTATTTGTGCCCTCACCACAAGGTGATTTTCTTGTAGCGATTCGGAGATGTTTTGTAGGCAACGGTATAGGTCCCGCCATCTTAACACCAGTTTGTTCAGTTACTCGTCTTACTTCTTGACAGACTTGTTCTATATCTGATAAATTCGCAGATAGTAATCTCATTCTTGCTTTTTGAACCATGGTTATCTAACTATGTACTTTGAATTTGAATGTCTTAGCCAATATTTCGTGAATTTTAAATTTTTTGATTTTTTAAAAAATATCTCATTTTTCTCCGAGAAAACAGCTCATCTTACTGATTTTCTGTTTGATCTTTGAAATTATAATGGATTTTGTCTTGAGGATAACCTCATTCATCTGAAAAATCTAATCTTCTCTTCGTAATATTAAAAATTTTTGTTCTTTTCTTTTACCGGGATTATCAATAATTAGACCTCCAGTAAAGGCGCCTTTAAACGCTCTAAGATAGTATTCTATATCTTCTTTTTTTGGATAAAATTCGATCACAATTCGTCCTCGCTTCTTTAAAAGTTCTTTTAAGCTTTGAACAATCGAAGAGAGTATACTTGATTTAATATAATCTCGTTGAGAATCTTTGATTACGAAATTAAATGCTGATATACTTATAACGTGGTGAATTATATTATTCCTGAAAGGTAGATGTTCTATAATGCCATTAATTAATATCCTCGGGATCTTGTTTCTCTTTTCATTTCGTTCGATATTTTTTTGCTGTAGAAGATTTTCTTCTAACATATCAAAAGAATAATCAAGCCCAACCAAACACACATTTTTATCCTCCAGAACAACTGAACTATAGCCCGAACCACATCCTGCGTCAAGAATTATATAGTTTTGCAGAGGTTTGGTTAATTTACCACCTATACGTTCATCCTCTAATAAACTAATCACACGAATTGAGGTATTTATCTGCAATCGAGCCATCCATTTAGAGCGACTATATTCTTCGGCATCTTTCCCTAAATAATCAGTTCTTGTCAGTTTCTCTTTTTTAGATGGCGACATAGATAAAATCAAACCTCGTTCCTTCATTTTTCAAGATATAAATATATCTTCTTCTTTGGACCACCTTGTGGGTTATCAATAATAAAATTTCCTTTAAAATGACCATAATCGGCAAATATTCTTCCGATCATCTGTAACTTCGCGTCTGAAGAAGGATAAAATTGTATAACAGCTTTTCCTTTAGATTTAAGTAAATTATAAAATACGCTTGCAATGTTCTTTAAAATGGAGGATAACTCGTCATCATCGAGCTTGTTTATCAACCATTGAAATGCAGAAATTGATATAATAAAATCAAACGTATTACCTCTTAATGGTAAACATTTCATATCTGCATTAATCGGATTTAATTCCCAAATATTATATTCTACAAGCATTTGATAGATCAATTCGATTCCAATAACATCATAACCCATCATATACAGATAACTAGTTGAAAAACCACATCCCATACCTAAATCCAGAATTAATGATGGAACTTCAGCATCCAATAGTTCCAAAGCACGTTTCGTTATTTTCTCTTGGATCCACATCATGGATTTACTATGCATGTAATTTTGCATGACTTCGTAGGTATAGTAATCTTTAGGGGATTTATACATATCCTCTGGCGGTAGTCTCTTTGCAGTTTTTTTTTTCCACATTGCTGATTCTCTAGGTGATTTTTAGTTGATAAAATATAAAATTATGTGAAATATAAGGAACAATTGGCGTTAAATATTTCCCATCTTTAATTAAGCAAAATTATTGAGTAAAAATGATCATTCTTGAGTAAAATTGAAATCTTTAAACGAAATCTTGACGATTCTATTTATATATGAAAGTAGATCACTTCGCGTTCTTTGTTTCAGATATGGATAAAGCGATCGAGTTTTACTGCAAGGTTTTGGGCATGAAATTGCTCTCAAGAGATGTTGATGAAGCTCATAATGAGGAATTTAGTTTTTTAGAGCTTGAAGGCGGAAATTTAGAATTGCTTAGTACTCTAAAAAAAGAAAAAGCGATTGAAAACAAACTACGATCGGAAAACATTTTAAAAAAGCAGTTAAATTGTCCACATCTTGCGATAAGAGCTCATAATTTAGAGGATATCGTTAAAAAGTGCGAGGAAAACAACATAACAATCATCGGTGGACCATTCATAATAAAAAGAAAAGTTAAGTGGATGTACATCAGCGATATTGACGGGAATATCCTCGAATTTGTCAAATGGCTTTAAAAAATCAGAAACTGGTTGAATTAAGATTGAAAACATTAGAAACATTAATTAATCTGCATCCGAAACTCATAGAGAAGGTATTTAACAACTTAGACATAACCAATCCCGACTTAGAAAAGGCGATTAGACAATACAATCGCAAAAAAATACTTGAAGCTTGTAACATGCTCTTTGCCTATTATTCAAAATACTCTTTGAGAGACAAAATTCCAGTAAAAATACCAGATCAAGTCCATTCAATAGACGATAATCCTGAAGATGTATTACAAGGGATCTTTTCTCATTATGGGCATAAAATTACACAAAAAAAAAATGCAAACGGCAAGTTTGTTTGGGACTGGCTGGGGCCTAATCACGATAAAGAATACGCATATCATATAAATAGG
>WJKO01000621.1 GCA_014729055.1 Promethearchaeota archaeon
AAGTAATCCGTGTTGACGATAAACGCAATAAAGATGACAAAGAAGCGTATATTGCTAATCTACTTTTTGATATTATGTTCAGTATTTCGCAAGATGAAATTAATTGTATCAAATTAAGGTCGCAAGGACACGCAATTAATGTATGTGCGGATATTGTACTGGCCTTGGACAGAAAACTAAAGGGACAATTAATGAATTACAATCGAAAAATTAGGCTTAATAGTAGGTTTTTTAAAAATAACCATCGAAATAAAAGGTCAAAAAAGAGTTACACGAAAAAATATAACGTACTGAGTTATTTCGACGTTACTTATTATTTGCAATAAAAATATGCAACGAGTTAAGAAGAGTATCTCCAATGGAAATTGTTAATAACGGCGTATTTATCGAAGAGAAAGAAATGAAGCATCAACGTTGCGCAGATTGTAGATCCCTTCTATATATCCAAATTTATCATCATGATCATACTTTGAAAAAAGTAATTCACTGTAAAAAGTGCAAGACTTATTCTCTTATTAAAAAACCAAAAAAATATATGGAATTTCCAAATAAGTTGAAGAAATAAAATAGATGACTGATGCTTTCATTTCTTTTTCATCCGTTTTAACCAAAATCTGCATGCTTGATAATAATCTTTCACAGAATATACCTTCGGATTTCTTCTAAACTTCGCGGGAATGGGAGAATCACAACGAGAACATAAGGGAGAACTCTGTGACCATTCTTTAAACTCATCTGCATGTGCAGGATAATTGCATACTGGACATAATACAACGCCTCTCCCTTTATCTTCTGGATATTTTGGAATTTCGAAACAGAAAATACATTTGAAATCCTCTTTCGTTAGAACAGTAGTTTTTGGTCGCAATCTTTTATAAAATCGTAATTTCGCTGCTTTTGCTTTTTTCTTCTTTTTGGAAGAGACTCTTTTAGATTTACGTTTCTTTTGGCTACGTCTCTTAGATTTAGCTTTCGCTTCTTGTGCACGCTTCCTTCTTTCTAACTCTCTTCGTCGTTTCGCCTCTCTTGCTTTCTGACGTCTTCCTGCATCCCTCCGACGGTCAGCTTCTCGGGCACGCCTCTCCGTATCCCTTGCCCTCCTTGCTCGTTCTTCTGCCCTTCGAGAGACTCTGTCCATACGTGCAGAAATTTCACTCGTTGATATTTCAGAAATATCAACGGGTTTTCTTATAAATCCAAACACAATTAAAATAAGCACCAACAATATTGAAAAGATTAGAAGAATATAGTTTGGTGTATCATAATTAGGTGCAAAATCAAAATCAATAGGCTCAACTTGACCTGCTGAAATAAGACTGAGAATTATTTCAATAATAATAACAAACATGACACAAAATATCGCAAATTTTCTCGCATTCATGGATTTCATGCCAAAATATATAGAATAATATTTTTGAAACGATTTCCAAATTTGAATAAAGGAGTATAATAAATATGGAACACCAAAAATAAGGGACCATAATGATATATAAAGAGAATCGTTGTCAGTCAAGTTCTCTGCGAGGATTCCAGTAAATATTCCCCAATACGTGTAAAAAACACCAACAATTAAAGCAGTAACGATCAAAAATCCTCGATTATGGGGTGAATTAAACTCTCGTAAAGACCGAATTTTGCTAAGAAAGAGAGACGTAATGAAAATCCATAAACCAATTAAGATTGATGATAGTATTGATTTAGGACTCAGATCAGAAGTGAGAGCTGATATTAAAGCAATTAATGCAGATATTAACATTACCATCAAATAAAAGACTCTTCTTTTCATCTGCCAACCTCACTCAAATTTTACAATGATTTAAAAACATCAAGATTCATTTATCATTTTCTATAAATCTTACTTGTTGTTTCAGATTAAATAAGTAAAAAGAAAATTAGCCACCGTCATATTCCATAAATAAGGCATTACCATCAATAATGGGATTAATGAATTTTAATAATTCAGGTAAAGTTGCAACATCAATATCATCCTTTAATTTAAATGGAACGGGAAACCATTTCTTTTGTCTTAAGTTTGCACGGAATATATCAAATCCAAATGAAGTTCCATCAATCTGATATGGATCAATAACTAATGCCACTGAATCTTTCCATAGACTTTGATATCTTCTTTGTGTTCCCATGTCTTCTCCACTTAAAAAGAGACCATAAGTTGGATGAGAATGATACCAGCCACAGATAAAGAAACCCCTCTTTTTTAAATCGTTGAACGCAGTTATAAAGTTTTTATAATCCTTAATTTCTGCATAAACCGCATTGCCATGTCCCATTGGATAAGCGTCTTCAATATGCAGAATGCCTGTTCCTTTGTCTATTCTACCCGCTAAAAGACCTATCACCTCGACCCATTTATCTTTTGGAATATTCTCATTAGCGTATTTAAGAGCGTGGCTTGCTATCTTTAGGAATGTAGGAATAGTGACAATGATTTTTACATCAGCATCTTTTATTTGTCTTACTTCTGGTTTTGACTTCTCTTCGGGAGCGGGTTCAACTTCAGAGAGTATTTCAGTGATCACTTTTTTCCTGGAATCTTCCTTAACTTCCTCTGATTCTTCGTTTTTCAATTCGTTGTATATTTCTTCCAGTAACTCGCGCTTTAATTCTTTTCTTATTTCTTGCTTTACTCTCTTCTTGAGATCTTCCAGATCAGCTTCAAATTTTTTCTTTTTTTGATTTTGAGAATCTTTAGATTCTTCATTATTTTCCATTCTCCTCTCCCCCAACTTTATTCATATCTTATTCGTTCTTACCATTTTTTAGTGGCATATTTCTTAGTTAGATGTTTTACTTTCTTTTCAAATTTCTTGGGTTTATTCAACATTTCAATAGCAGCTTTCTTATTGAAAACATCTGTCGGGTTAACATAATGCCCCCGCGTATTTAGC
>WJKO01000622.1 GCA_014729055.1 Promethearchaeota archaeon
CAATGAAGAAGAATTAAACAGGATTAAAAGCATTCTGAATGAATTAGATATAAATTACAAGATATTTTCTATTATGAATGAAGAGGAAATTGGAATAGTTAAAAGTTTTAAATGGGTTGTTCAAGAGTTATTGGAAATCTTTGACTTGGATGAAACAGAATCATGAGAAATTTACCAACTGAAGAGAAAATATATCTCGCTCTTCTGATCCCAACTGCTCTAGTATTTCTTCCCTCTATCATAAATTATATTGATTTTGAATGCTTTTACGGAGCCGCAGAATATGTTTTAAACAAACAGAATTCAACTTGATTAAGATATTGTAAAAATAGAAAAAAAAAGCTTAACATGAGGATTTTTAATCCTCATTATTGTTTATTGATACATCAAAAAAAATGATATTCTATTATTTTTTTCCGTATTTCTCAATCCAAAGCGGGTCTGCTTCTTGTAGAGTTCGTCTCATGACTTTTCCAACTGTACTCTTTGGTACTTCGTCGATTATATCAATGTATTTTGGGCACTTCCAACGAGTCATGTTGTCTTCTGCCCATTTTTTAATTTCTTCGGCAGTAATTGTGCCTTTTGCTTCTGGTTTTAATGCAACCCAAGCTTTAACGGCTTCACCTGTCTTAGGATCGGGTACTCCTGCTACTGCAACCTCTTCTACTGCTTCGTGACTGCCTATTAATTGTTCTACCTCTTTTGGAAATACTGAATGACCACTCATCTTAATGAGCTGTTTCTTTCTGTCACGAATCTGAATTCGACCGTGTTCGTCCATGAAACCTATATCGCCGGTGAGGAGCCATTTTTTGCCCTTCCATTCTTTTATCGTTGCGGCAGTTCGTTCTGGGTTCTTCCAATACTCTTTCATTACTTGAGGTCCACTGCAGCATATTTCGCCAGTTCCTTCTTCCCCTAATGTACTAATTACACCTTTAGAAAAGTCTTCTTGGTCAAAAATATACCAGTCAGTTCCTGGAGCAGGCACACCTATATAGCCAGCTTCACGCTTCCCATAGAAATTATTTGCACTAACTACAGGTGATGCTTCGGATAGCCCATATCCTTCCGTGATTTTTGCGCCTGTCTTCTTTTCAAATGGTTCTCTCACATATTCATGAAGAGGTCCAGCACCTGAAATACACAGTTTCAAAATACCTTTTAGATCTTCGTAGGAATCAATAACTTCTTGGGGAAGTTTGGCGATTCTTTGGAATAAGATTTCTGCGGCACAATAGATCAAGCCATTAGGACTAGGCAAGTCAACGAAATGTTGTAATAATTCCTCTGTTTCGGGTGGTTTTGGAAACAACATCATCCAACCACCGATAGTAAAGGTCGCATTCATAACCGTAGTCATAGCAAAACTGTGATAAAGCGGTAATACACCGACCATACCAGTTTTATAACCTAACTGCATATCACTTCCAGGTTCTTTTTGGTTTATCAATAGATCTCTACATTGAATAGCATTTGATACAACATTCATATGAGTTAATGCTGCAGCTTTAGGAACACCTGTGGTTCCACCCGTCATAATTAACGTAGCAATATCATTTTCTGTATCGATTTCTACCTCGGGAACATTAGGTGGAGTTTTTAATACCTCGTTAAAGGAAATTGCATTTGGATGTTCTACTTTTGCTTTAGGTATTTTTTTAATTAATTTTCCTAAAAATTTTACAAATCCAGACATACCCGATGCAAGATCAACGAGATTCGTATAAATAATTTTATCAAAATCCCATTTGTCTTGGAATGGTTGTACAAAATGGAACCATAATGCATCTAATGCAACTAATACCTTTGCACCAGTTAGTTTTACTTGATGTAAAATTTCTAATGGTTTATATGTTGGATTCACACCCGTTGCAACAGCACCAATACTCGTGATTGCATAATATGCAACTACATATTGTATACAATTCGGTAAATGGATCGCAACAACGTCTCCCTTTTTTACCCCAATGGAATCAAGGTATGTGGCAAAGCTATCAACCATATCTTTAAATTCCTTATATGTTACCCATGTTTCAAGAAACCACATAAGGTTGTCATTAGGCCACTTTTCAACGGCTTGATCCATCAGATCCTTCAAAGTCATACTATAGTCATAATCAAGTTGATGAGGTACCCCTTCTGGCCAAAAATCACCATGATAAAAAGGTCTATCCTCAGGAACTCTAAATTCTTCTTTAATCATTTGATTTCACTTTTTTAAAATTTTAATTAAAATTTGCTTTTATATAGTGTGTTGAAAACTTATTTTTTTAAAAATATAAGTATTTCTTCTTGATTATTTGCATGACATAAAAAATTTATCTAATGCGGATAAATCATTAATAATTATCAAAAACAGTGATAAATCATGTCAGATGAAAAAAAGAAATATGGAATTGGAATGAAACAAGTTAAATATATTGGTTCGTGTGGACGTTGTCCCGCTTGTGGATCTAGAGATGTAAAATTCAGTCTTCCATTTGAAGCACATTTAAGGACTGTCGATGGGAAACTTTCCAAGGTTGTCCTTGATTTCAGGAATCCTCAATATTGGTTAAATACAACAATGACAAAATGCGCAAATTGTAGTTTTGAGTTTCACCTTAGAGATGTTGTGGATGATTTTTATAAAGGTCTGGAAGCGAGTAAACAAGATTCTGGTGAGAATCCCGCAGTATGGTCCTACGAATTTGACAACTTTAAAGTTGAGAAAGAAGAATAGAGCCATTTTTTCTATTGAATCTATCGTTTTTTCTCATTTTTAGGAATTATGAAAATAAAGGCAG
>WJKO01000623.1 GCA_014729055.1 Promethearchaeota archaeon
ATTCTATTCCTCAAACTTGGAGAATCATTTACATTGAATATTTTTCAATCAGAAAACCAAGATGTAATTGGAGAAGGAAAATATCTTAGAGATTTGGTAAAATGTTTTAAAATCGCATATAATTTAAGCACAACCCAAAATTCCGTGTTGACACGAGCAATTTATGAATTGATCCGTAAAATAGATCCGTTAAATAATAATTATTGCACACAGCATCAAACGGAAATATATAATTTAGTACAACAATTTAAAAATGAATTTTCGAGGGATTCCATTTCAAATACATATACTCTATTAAAAAATCTCACGTACGATGACAATCTGAAAAATTTTGCACCTTGCAAGTTTCCAACGCTCTTTAAAGATATACTAGTAGAAAATAGAACTACTGTTATTGACATTTCTAATATCGATACAGAAGAGCAAATATTGTTTCAAATGGTATTTCTCACAAAAATGACTCATCTTATTAAAGAATTAAAAGCAAAGCAGATTAAATTTAATCCAAAAATAATGATAATGGAAGAACCAGCGGAATTATCTAAAGGTTATCCTAATCCAAGATATGATCTATTTTTGGATTTTGTCAATATCCTAAGACCATTAATGGATGAAAGCTTTGGTTTAATCCTACAATGTTTAAATGTTGGTCGCCTAGGCACTGAACTCTCTATCTTAACTTCAAATTTTATAGGATTGAGAACTACCAACGTCCAAGGAAAGCGAACATTATGGGAATTTCTACAATTAAATGACTCACCCGAAGATAGTGCTTCATTTCGACGAAAAAATAAATATCAGAGAGATTATATAACGAAATTACCCGCACATCTAGCGATTTTTAAACCTGATAACATTGAATTTCCATTTGCTATTCAATTAGACTATCAAGCTCTAAAAACGATGAAAAGACCAAAAGATTCTGTTTTAGTGGAATCTCTAAAAAGGAATGGTTATGATATGCAGGCTTTTCATCTTGATCTTGAGGAGAAATCTACTTTAACCGCATTTGAAAAGGATTTTGAAGAATATATAACATTTTTGCCCGAAATAATGCAATTCTTAGCAGATTCTTATGAGATTGATAGATCTGCCCCCTCTGGTCTGACATTTAAGCGATATAAGGATACTTTCAAAGAATATGTTGATGGAAGATTAAGAGATGTATATGAAAAATCCAGTGTTGTCCGCAAAACTCGAGATGAACTCTTGAATATTATTATTGAGCATAATTATCTCTCAGTTACTTATAAACAAAACTTTCCAGGATCTACTCATGCGATTAAATTATACAAACCAACAGAAAAAATAAAAGAATCAATATATGAGTATAAAAAGAAATACGGTGCTGATGAATTAGAAATTAATTTCGATGAAGAAGACAAGAGAAACCACGACGAAAATACAGAATATATCGAAACGGATAATACTGAGCTAGATAATATAAATGAAACCTCCCAAGTAGAGTATCAAATTCCTAATATAGAAAATCAACACATGGAATATAACAATAAGAAAAAACCTATTCAAAATGTACCAGAAAATTTCAATTTAGAAGATATTAAAGTAGATGATGGTTTTTTTGATGCTAAAGACGATGAATCGCTTGAGTTTATGCTCAATAGATATTTACCTTCAATAGAAAAAAATAAACAAAAAATAAAGAGGAAATGATAAAATGATTATTCCAAAAGAAATGATCCCTGAATGGTTAAATCTTTGGTTTATGACCAATATAATAAAGGATTTAGATTTACTTACTTCGATACTGTCCGTAAGCATTGTATCGTTTCTATTAATAGAATATTATGTGAATAAGAATCCAAATAAAGGAATTTGGATATTAAAATTATTAGCTCCAGGAATTGCAATCCATGAATTATCCCATGCAGTAATGTGCATCTTGTCGGGAAAAAAGATAAAAAAGATCGTCTTATTTGATTCACAATTCGGCGGAGGATATGTCAGTACTTATCATTCTGCTAAAAAAGAAAGTCCAACCGTATCCTTTATGATTACTTTTGCTCCTTTATTTTCAGGATCTGCGATAGCGTATTACTTAACAAGATACTTCATTGAAACGAGCTTAAACTTTTATAGTTCCGTTTTAGTAGTAGTATTAATATTCATTTTCGTAACAGCATCTGGTCCATCTTGGGTAGATATTAAAGGTTTCATTTCTACTTTAAAAAATTTGGATATGGTGCTTAGAGATACTATCATGTTATTGCTTGCGGTCTTCATTTATAACGAAATGGGTCAATTCCTCTCGGAATTACTTATAAATATGACTTATATCCATCTAATCATCATTCTATTAATAGAATTCGTTCTATTAGGGTCGCTAAGAATAGTTAAAATGTTATTAGAGCATTTGAGGAAATCCATCAGCGAGGAAAGAGACTTTAAAAGTCCAGAAGATTTTTTTATTAAAAACAGAAATTACAAACCTGAGTTAGAACATTATCGCGATGATCCGATGTTATTAGAGAATGAAAAACCTATTAAAATTAGCCCATACGGCAAAGATAATTATCAGGATCTATTCGATGAAGAATTATAAGGGCAATACGATATTCTGTTTCCAAATTCTTAAAGCATTTTAATTACATTAACATAATTTTATTCGAGATTTCCTGTAATAAATCGCTTTAAGAAATCTTCATCCATACTCAGAAGTTTCATTTCTGCTCCTTTTACTGGTGAGTGTTCAACCTTTAAATCATTCGATTTTATGGGGATGTTTACGTTCTTTTTTGATATATCTTTCTTCGATATATCTTTATTTGATACGGATGTATTCTTTAACCTATAATACTCAGAGAATTCTTTATATTTACTATATATAAGATTTGATAATAGCGCGAAATCATTAAACTTCTTCAGAGTTGCGGTCTTTTTATGTAGTAGTAGATATTCCCAGTCTTTAATTCTTTGAACTAAATATGAATCAATAAAAGTACGATCTTCGTTATTTAAATTAATAATTACCTCAGATAAGCGTTTATTGGCATACACCGCATAATTTTTAATCATCTTACAGTTAATCAACACCTTCATGAATTTTCTGATATTAACGAGCATAAACAGGTTTATTAGGCCGTAATAATTCTGATCTTTTTCAAAATCTTGAATCTGTTTTTTAATGCTATCTGGTTTAAGTCCTAGTATTTCATTAATGTCAATTTGAGTTTCAAGATATAGCTTGTACAATTGTCCCGTTCTACGATCTGGAATCGAACGTTTAAATTCTGATCTTGATTTTTTCCCTAAATACTTCAAAAGACCATTAATGAGTATTTTATTTCGATTCTTGTCCTCAATACTTCTATTCTTTATTAGATTCATATATTGGTTAAAATTATTGATATATTTGATTGCAAGAGGATCTGAATTCCAAAACACAAAGTGTTCATGAATTAACTGTCTTCTCATCTCTAATCCATCTAATTTTTCCAATATCTCGAATATTGGTTTGGAACTAAATTCTGGGATGAATTTTATGGGTTCAATTATTCTGATCTTTTTTAATTTCTTGGATTTAGTTGTACGCTTATTATAGATGAACTTTGATATCAAATAACCTATTAAAAGACCAAATAAAGGGATCAAAGAAATGATAATAAAGCGAGTTAAGTTAATATCCGGAGTAGCAAAAACTAAGGCTATATCAATTAAACCTATTAAAACAACCATACTTCCGAATATTAGGTCTATTTTATTTGTTTGAAAAGTCTTCATGGGCACTTCGAGTTTAGTATACTGTTTTAACATCAGTTTTTCCTTTTTTTCAATATACTTAAAAAGAAATTTCAGTTGATCTCGCGTGATTATCCTCATATTAAATCGTGGGAAATAAATAAATCTTGCCGTATTGAATTTGCTGATATTATGCATTGAACCCGTATAGAAATCATTTGAAATTTTAATTCTAGTTTCCGCTGGGTTTTTTACTATAAAAATGGGATATATATCGATAATAAACGACTTTCCATTAAATGTATAATCCAATCCTTGTTTCTTTTTTAGTTCGTTAAGATTCAACCCCATTATTGTATATATTTCTTGAGCTAATATGTCATAACTTAGAAATGACAAATAAAGAGCATTAATAGCTTGATGCAAGTGAGTTAAAGCCGCCTTCGCCAGTTTTAATTCTTTGTTTTGACTAATTCCTTCATTCTTAGCTTTTTTGGGGATATAATTGAAACGATAATCGGAGAATCTGTACGTGCCATCCAAACCATCTATTTTTATCGGAAGAACGCAGAACGAATACTGTAAGTCTTCATTGAATTCATATTTTATTGCGATCATATTAAAGAATTTTATTTCCTTATATCTTGTATTTTCTTGTTCATCTAAATAATCCAGTAATTCTTCTGGTCTGATTAAGTACCATTGTTCCTTAGGTAAAGCACTTCTGATTTTACGAATTGTACTTTCTTCATATTTTTGATTTACCAATTTTCATCCCCATTAAATATATAGATGAATTGCTGTATTCTCTCATCTTTTCTATATACTTACAAAAGACAGATTCTTATAAAGAAGAAATTTTTTTTTTCGCATTTAAAAAGATTCTTTCTATGGAGTATATCGGGACAAAAAAAAAAATAGGAAAAAAGGCGTCTTAAACAATGATTTTAGAATTTTTAGAAAATATAGGAGAAACGATTGGAGTTTATTTGTACAAAGCAATAAACATTGGTTTTATTGTCGGTATTTGTTTAGTAGTACTAGGAATAATATTAGCATTCGTTTCAGATAATTCAGACAAAATCTCAGCAGTAAAAAAAAGGTTAACCCCTAGTTCCATGATATTTATCGGTATATTATTAATCATGATAAAAATGATCGTTATGCCTGTAAATCCTTGGAACGGCGGAATCTCATTTTAGTAATTGTTTATTTTATATTTTTTATTTTTTATGTGGATTCCTGATTTAATTTTAACTTTAGAATTGTTAATATTATTTCTAATTATGGAAAGTTTATTTTTGAGCGTTTTAATCTTAGATCCGATTTTTTTTTCTTTTAAATAGATGTGTTATATGGAAATCATTAGATGAAAAATGATCAGTTTAGAAGAATTAAAGGGAATTAAATCCCGACAAATCAAAATATTACAAGAAAATGGAATCAATACCGTAGAATCCTTAGCGATGTCAGTACCAGATGTTATTTCAGAAATCAGAGGAATGAGTGATAAGGCTTCAAAAACACTCGTATGGGAAGCTAGAGACGTTTTAGGTATGGGATGTTTTAGAGCAGTTTCGGAAATAGAAACAAACTACGAATATATTACAACGGGAAGCAAAAACTTAGATACAATTCTGACAGCTCCTGAAAAGGAGAGAGGTGGAATTTCAACCGGAAGAATCACCGAAGTGTTTGGTGCCTTCAAATCAGGTAAAACAAATCTTGCCCATACAATTTGTGTTACTGTTCAATTACCAAAAAATCGAGGCGGATTAGGTGGTTCGGTACTATTCATTGATACTGAAAACACGTTTTCGAAAGGCAAAATTAAGCGCATTGCACGGAGATTTGCAATAGATCCGGATGAAATTTTATCAAACATATATCACGCAAGGATCTATTCAAGTGACCACCAAGTACAGATGATTCGCGCAGCTGAAGCAGCAATCCAAGAAAAAGGCGCAAGATTGATAATCATAGATTCACTTATGGCACTGTTAAGATCAGAATACATTGGAATAGGACTTCTCGCACGGAGACAACAAGTATTAAATCAAATTATCCACGAATTATCTCGGCTTGCAGAAACCTATAATGTCGCAATTTTAGTGACAAATCAAGTTGCAACAAAAATGAAAGGAATGTTCTCAGCTGACGATGCTATTGGCGGAAATATTGTTGCTCATGGATGTCATTTTCGTATTCAATTCAAAGCAAAAGGATTCTCAATGAATTCGAGCTTGGAACGAAAAGGTGTCATTGTTGATGCGCCAGATTTACCACCATTAGATGCACAATTCTTTATTACAGAAGCGGGTATTGCAGATACAGACATAATTGATTATCCCGAGATAAAGAAATCCAGTAAAAAGAAATCAAAGAAAAAATCCAAAAAGAAAGAATTTGACTTGGTTTCAGCGGGAGATAAAGACACGGAACAAGAACAAGTAGATAATGACGAATTTCAGAAACTAATTGCGATACTTCCTTGCAGTAAGGATGAAATTATGGATAAAGAATTAGAGGATATTTTCGAAGAGGCCAAAGATAAGGATTTAATAACCTACGACAGAAGCGATCGAGTCTGGAAACAAATTTAAATAAATCAAATACATTTTTTTTTTTATTTTTCTCAGGAGGCACAGAAATGGGTTGGTTAGAAGAATTATTACAAGAAGGTCTGTTTCCCAAGTTTGGTGATTTTACGGAACTACTACGTGCAGTTGGTTCTTTATTAGGAGTCGGGATCTTCCTTTTTGTGGTTATTGTTGCATTTGTAATTCCATTACTTGGACTAGTCAAGTATAAAATTAAGATCAAACCTAGTTGGTTACTTTTTTCGATAGTTTTAATGATAGTCTGCGGACCAACTTATGGATTTACATACTTTGGGATTATATACTAATTATTATATAATGATGAGTTGTTTATCATGACTATTAGAACCGAAAAACACGAAATTTCAAGTAATTGTTGTGAATTCGAGGAATTACGCGCTTATTTAGATGATATCTTCTTTAAATCACTCATTAAGTACAATAGAGTTTTTTCCAAATTTATTCATGTTCTAAAAAGTGATAAGAGCGATGAAATCAAGTCAAAATACGAATATCAATTCCGAAAAAGTGAAGTTGAGCGAAGAAATTATTTTTCTATAAAAATGATTAAGTTATTTTCGCAACTTTTGCAAAATAATCAGAATCTAAGAGAAATCTTGAATAATCTGCAAAATGACAAGCAAATACAGACTGAATCTCTATTAGACTTTGCGTCCGAGATCGTTGCAAAAGTAGAAGAAAAACTCACACGTCAAGGATTATAAGAAAGAAAACTCATTTCTAATTATGAATTCTGAAAATCCTCAAGAGAGAGATTTCCATATAAATTCTATTGGAGTAAGAATGATTAACATTAAACCCGGGGAATTTATCATGGGAGCTGCAAAAGACGACGAAGATGCATTCGTTGATGAAAAACCAGCTCATAATGTAAAGATAACATACGGATATGAAATCAGCAGTACAGAAATCACGAATAAACAATATGAACTTTTTGATCCATCACATGTAAAATTAAGAGGAGATGGAACAGTTACGGGCTTTTCTGTACATGATAACGAAGCAGTTGTCAATGTGTCAAGAATAGACGCTTTAAGGTTCTGCAAATGGTTGTCAGAAAAAGAAGGAAAGAATTATCGGTTACCTAGTGAAGCCGAATGGGAATATGCGTGTAGAGCGAATACAAAAACCAAATATCATACTGGCAATACTTTACCTGAAGAATATCTTAAAGAACAAAGATTGGTCAAAAAATGGAATGCTAGGAAATTCTATAAACGTCATTCATTAGAAGTGGGACAAACCGCCGCCAATCCATGGAAGATCCATGATATGCACGGAAATGTCGAAAATTGGTGTATGGATCGTTTTAATTACTACACCAATTCCACGGAGAAAAATCCAATTGCCCTTCACGGAACTACAACTGACGGTAATTCATTTGTAACTCGAGGTGGAAGTTTTGGAGTTAAAACAATGCATCTGAGATCTTCGCGCAGATTAGGGGCTCTCGAATCTGAAAGAAATTGGATTATTGGTTTTAGAGTCGTCTGTGCGCCATCACTTGAAACAATTAATTTAAAGTATGGGAACGATCTAGAACGCGATCATCTAAAATCACTATGTTTCTCGGATGTTATTCAAGAAAAAAATGATTGGAATCAACAGAAAAATGAGATGGAAACAAAACCAATATATAAACAGCCTATTCCTTATTTAATAGAATCCAGAGAAAAAGACCGCTTTTTTATTCGACCACATAATCATTGTCCTGCAATTACATGGTGCGATAACGGAGATCTCCTCACAATTTGGTTCTCAACAATAGGGGAACATGACCGGGATATGTACATCTTGGGAAGTCGATTACGCTGTGGTAAAGATATTTATGATCCTGCTTCGCTTTTTTTCAGAGTGCCAGGAAGAAATACTACGGGATCTGCCCTACTTAACGACGGAAAGGGAACACTGTATCATTTTAATGGGGTAGATGTTGCCACATCATGGAAAACTCTGTCATTAATCATGAGAAGAAGCAAAGATAATGGTGCATCGTGGACCGAACCCGAATATGTTGAAAAAAAACACCAACGACGAAACCAAGTAATATCAGGAACCTTTCTAAATAAGAATGGAGAAATTATACAATTATGTGATGCAACACCGCATGGATCTGGAGGTACAGCATTCTGGTTGGGTAAAAAGAGAGGAACTTCTTGGAAAGACTTGGGAAGAGACGAGTTAGGAAAATTGCGGAAAAAACCGCGATTTAAAAAAGGAAGAAAAGGATCTTGGATAGCAGGAATACATGCAAAAGCCGCCCAGTTAGACGGTGGATCTTACATTGCATTTGGAAGATCGAATAATATACGCAAAGGATGGAGAATGCGAATGCCTAAAAGTATATCATACGATGGAGGCAAGACTTGGAACTATTATCCTAGCGTATTTCCACCAATAACTTATGGTCAACGCTCGGTATTACTGAAATTAAGGGAGGGCCCATTGTTTTTGGCATCTTTTACCGACACCATATTAAGTTCGGGCAAAAAAATGTATAAAGTATTGAGAGGAATGGACCTACCAATTCACAATGGGACTATAAAGAAATGTTATGGTATATTTGGTGCAATATCTTATGATGGAGGAGAATCATGGCCTACTCGAAGGTTTATCTATCTCTCTAAAGACAAAGAAAGCAAGTTAGAAGACGGATTTGGTATTCATAGAAAATTGATCATTGATGAAAATCATGGCGAGTTAAAGGGTTACTTAGCAGGCGTTCAAAGTCCAGATGGTCTGATTCATCTAATAAGCTCTCGAATGCACTATCGTTTTAATCTGAAATGGTTGATAGAGTTTAAAAAATAAATCTAATAAAATTCCAAAAAGATTTCTAGCTGTTTTTAGTTTTTTCTTTTTTAAAAGGATGTATTGTATAGATATCCTTGAAAAATGAATTCATTACTATTTGATCAAACAGAGGATGACGAGGAATTCAGCAAAGATATATTAACATCGGAATATCTTATACCAGACAAAATTCAGCCACGAGAATATCAGATCTCAATAGCGCAAAGAGTAGTCGGTAGAAATTATCTCGTAACGATTCCCACAAGTCTTGGTAAGACAATAATTGCGGTTTTGGTTTCTGCAAAAACACTAGAAATATCAAAAAAAAATAGCAAAATCATCTTTCTTGCTCCGACCAAGCCATTGGTCACACAACAAGCTAAAAGTTTCTGGAATTTCATGGATAATATATCAAATAAAGAACATCCATGGGAAACTTCCGTTCTAACTGGAAGTGTTAAACCCACAGAAAGGGTTGGTTTGTTTGAAAAACTTAGGATTTTATTTTACACCCCGCAAACTTTAAGAAATGACCTCTTAACTGGATCTTATGACCTCAGAGATGTAGCATTAATCATTTTTGATGAAGCACATAAAAGTACTGGCAGATATTCCTATGTTGATATTGCTAATTTTTATGAAGAGATGAATCCAGATGGGAATATTTTAGCTTTAACCGCTTCACCGGGTTCCAGCAAGGATAAAATATCGACGTTGTGTGAAAATCTTAAAATCCCTATGAATAATATCGCGATTAGGGCACGTGACGATGATGACGTAGTAGAGTATGTCCATGAACTTGATATCAAATATGTTAGCGTAGAAATGACGGAATTGATGAAGGATATCCGCGAAATATTGGTTGATATTAAAATACACAGACTTATGCGAATTAACCAGCTCTTAAGCCGTATACCTAGTTTTGAACCGCTGAAAACTTATCGCGATAAAGAAGTAAAATCATACGAAGATTATCAAGAGATATCCCAGAAAGGTATTCTTGCCTTGAATGGCAAAATACTCAAAGCAATTAAGATGATTTCTAAGGGTTCTCGTTTAGAAAGCGATAAGCTCTTATTCACTGGTCTTTCACTAAATGCAGAAATATTGAAATTATATCACATGATAACGCTGACAGAGAGTTATGGGCTCAATATTCTATTTAATTATTTAAAAACACTACAAAAGGATGCTATGGGACGAAAATCGAAAGCTGCTCGAAATTTATATGGAGAGCCCCGGATCCGACAAATAATGGTAAAATTAAACAAATACAACATAGACTCGACGGAATTATTATTACACCCAAAAATCTTCAAATTAAAAGATCTGATTGCTAACAAAATAAAAAAGACGGGAAAGCTCAAAGCTTTAGTCTTTGCAGATAACCGGGAAATTATTTTTTCAATATATACAATCATGGAAAATATAAAAGGCATTCAACCGAAAATGTTTGTTGGACAAGCGAAAAAGTCAACAAAAGACACTGGATTAACCCAAAAAGAACAAATTGAAATTATAAAGGAATTTAAAGCAGGTAAATATAATGTCTTAATTGCAACGAGTGTCGCTGAAGAAGGTTTAGATATCGCTGAATGCGATCTGGTAATTCTTTTTAATATCTCTCCATCAGAGATCAAAATGATTCAAAGAATGGGACGCACAGCTAGAACACATAGAGGAGAAGGAATAATTCTATACTGCAAGAATACCGTGGATGAACGTTATCTATATATAGCAAATGCTAAGAAAAAAGCCATGTATAAAAATTTAGGTCATAGTAGCAAAAAGGCTAAGAAAAAATCAAGAAAAAGGAAATTAACTGCAAATAAGCAGCGTAATATACGTGAAAATAGTAGAAAATCTTTATTGGAATATTCTAATCCACCTCAGATTAAAAAAGATGGAGAAGCGAGTTTACAAGCAGAAAGAACGGGAAAACAGATAAAAAAGCAGAATAAAATGAAACAAGTAGTAAAAACGAGAGCGCAATTAATTGAAATATTTAATTCCATAGATAAGAAAAAGGCTCCAAAAAGAGTTTTTTTAAATTCAGGATGTCTTAAATTTAACATCGACACCGTTAATCAATATAATGATAATCCGAGAAAAGAAGCAGTCAATAGAAACAAAGTAAAAACGAATAGTGATTATTTAGAGAAACCAGAAGATGTCAATTGCAATCTAATTTCGATAAGCCGAGATATACCAACAAAGTATGGAATTAGAAAAATAATTAAACACCATAATTTTAAAATGAATTTCTTTGAATCTTTACAAAACTATGAGTGGTATAATGATACTAAAGAATTGATGCCTGAATTTTTCATCCCAACCAAGGTTTACGTCTTAATCTGGAATTCTGAATTCATAGAACGAATTAAGTCGAATAAAATGGAACTTTTTCATAAATATTCTAAAATTATCAAGAAAATAAAGGAATATTTCGATGTGATTATCGTTTTTATTGATTTCTTGGATACGACGATTAAAGATTATGGTGATGCTAAGCAACTAAATAACATCGGGCTGAAATTTGGAGATATCACTGAATCTGTGGTGATACCTATCACTAAGACTGAAGATTTGGAAAACATTTTAGGAAATATTCTGGTTAATACAACGACACAATTCAATAATATAGTCGAATAACATAATTGAATAATATAATGGAATAACATAATTGAATAAAATATATGAAGTGATCAATTGAATGATAACGATGAAATCGGATAGGAAAATCTACGAGTTATTGAAGTATATGCTGAAATACTCGAAAATAATTCAAATTTCTGGAATGGCCGGATTAGGAAAAACAACCCTAGCGATGACATTCGTCAAAATAATAAATTCTATGAATGAAATCGGAAATAAGTCTATCTATATCGATTCAGAACACAAATTTTCAGTGGGTAGATTTGATAAAATCAACTATTATGATGAAAAATTTACACCAAAAAAAGTAATGAATAAATCAATTTTTATGGTCAAACCGAGGAATCTTTTTGAACAAGAAAAATCCATAAAGAAGATCCTCCTTTTAAATAAAGGATCAACATGTGCTTATGATCAAATCAATGCTATTATCTTAGACTCGGCTTCCAATTTTTTTAGAAATGAAGTCTATGAAACAAATAGAACATCTTATTATATGGAACTGCAATATTTCTATGAGTATCACATATTTCCGTTGTTAAATTTCCAGAAAAAACATGATTGTATTATCATTTTCATTCACCAAATAACCGAAAACCCAAAAGAAGGGACTAAACCCACTTTACATAACCTATTTTCTCAAGTTCAGTCTTCTTGGATCCATTTAAAAAAAGAAGAAGACTATAATCTAATGATAATTAACCGCGGAAAGGAGTTTCAGACCGTAAAATATAATATTCAGCATCAAGGCATACAATTAATCAATTATTTAGGTTAAAAGTTTGAGAAGAATTTAAAAAATGTTTTTTTTTTGTTTAAATATTTCAGACTATTGTTGTATTGTAGTTTGTAAAAGAAAACTAAAACGGTAGATTATAAAATGGCTAGTAAATCAAAAGAAAATTTGGATGTGGAATCAATTAAGAAATACCAGAAATATGATATTAAGTGCCCAATTTGTAAGAAACAAGTTAAGGTTGGCGTTGAATTGGGTGATATAAAGGCAGTGGAGCATTTTCCGTTTACACATATATTCTTACATGGGGATCCTATTCATGCATTAGTTGTTTATATTGATAAGCAATTCAATGTGCGGGGTTTTGAAGGATGCAACTCCATGAGTTTGCAAAAAGAATCCTCTGTATTTCAACAGATTCTGCGAAAATGGTCAAATCCTTTTTAATTGACACCTGTATTAGAAAGGGGTACAAGAATGACTATACTAAATTATATTAATGAAAATGAGTCGAATAAAGAGGAATTAAGAAATTATATTAATGAAAATCATATTTTTGAAGTTCTCATTAAGAATAATGTTTATAATCTTCGAGATATTCAAAAAGAAGCGATTGAAAAGGGTCTATTTTTTAAAAAGAATTTCTTAGTATGTGCTCCATCTGGTAGCGGTAAGACGATTATCGGAGAACTCGCTATTGCAAATAATTATTTTACCAATTCTGGTAAAGGTGTATATTTAGTCCCATATAAAGCAATAGCAGCTGAAAAATTTAAATATTTTAAAAAGAATTACGCAAAATACGGTTTGAACGTCGTATTAAGCATCGGAGATAGCGAAATTGATGAGAAAGAGATAATAAATGCAGATATTGTAATCACGACCTTTGAAAAACTCGACAGTTTGATAAGAAATTTTAAATTAAAAAACAATTGGCTACATCTTATTACAACCATAGTCATTGATGAAATCCACATTCTTGGAGATGAATATAGAGGATTCAAATTGG
>WJKO01000624.1 GCA_014729055.1 Promethearchaeota archaeon
CAATAAGAGATGGTCTAAATACGTTACTCTCAGGCTCTCCTTTAACGAAAGAACAGTCTGCAAGCGTAATGAAAGATATTATGTCCGGAAAAGCAAATAATTTTCAAATACCAGCATATCTGGTTGCATTGAGATTGCAAGGGGAAACCCCAGAGATAATTGCTGGTGCTGCATCAGTAATGAGGGAATTTGCATCTGGAATAAAGCCAAAGGTTGAGGGAAATTTAGTTGATACATGCGGAACGGGTGGAGATAAATCCTATACTTTTAATATATCCACTGTATCAGCATTAGTAGTGGCGGGTGCTGGAATACCCGTGGCAAAGCATGGGAATAGGTCAGTAAGTTCCAAATGTGGATCCGCAGATCTTTTAGAGGGATTAGGCGTAAATATTAATCTGTCTCCCGAAGAAGTAGAGAAAGTAATAAGTAAAATCAATATAGGATTCATGTTTGCACCCAAGTTTCATCCTGCTATGAAATATGCAATGCCAGCTCGTAAAGGATTAGGAATCAGAACGATTTTTAACGTTTTAGGACCCTTGACAAATCCCGCCAATGCTAAATCTCACGTATTAGGTGTTTTTGACAAAGAATTGGTACCACTATTAGCAAAAGCTATGAAGGATCTAAGCGCTCATCATATATACGTGGTTCATTCTGAGCCTGGTATTGATGAAATTGTCCCATTATCTAAGGTTCACATAGGTGAAGTCAAAGAAGATGTCTTGAAATTCTATTCTCTTACACCAGAGGATTTCGGGATTGAGCCATTCGAAATGAATGATTTAACAACCAAGTCTCTTGATGAGAATATCAGAACAACAATCTCGATACTGAAAAACGTCGAGCAAGGCATAAAGAGAAAGATTGTCGAAATTAATGCAGCATATGCAATTATGGCGTCAGATAAGACAGATAACTACGATGATGCTTTAAATTTAGCCAGAAATTCAATTGAAAGCGGAAAAGCACTGGAAAAGTTAAAACTGTTAGTAAAAGAAACGAATGGTTCCTTAGATAAGTTAGAAGCATTGCTAAAAGAATAAAAATGGCGAGAATAATGACAATCCTTGATGAGATCGCTCGGTCAAGGCAGCAAGATGTGCCTTTGATAAGAGAAATTCTCAATAATGGCTTATTGGCAGCACAAACTCAAAATAGGCAGAAACTTTCGAGTATGTTAGATTATGAGCTTGGAATTAGTGTAATAAGTGAACTCAAGCCTGGTTCTCCTTCAAAAGGTCAATTAATAAAAATAGATTCAACAATGACTACTGACCTTAAAAGGATAACTACACCTACCGTCAAAAATATACGAGAGAAAGTGATAGCTATGATTGACGGAGGAGCGAGAGCTATAAGTGTTTTAACAGAACCGATAAGGTTTTCTGCGAGTTTCGGCAATCTTTTGAAGGTTTGCGAACTTATTGGAGAAAATGTTCCCATATTGCTCAAGGATTTCATTATAAGTGAGGAACAAATACGTTTAGGAAAACTCTGCGGAGCTTCCAATGCATTGTTGATAGCTAGTATCTGTGATCCTCTTAGATTAGCAAAAATAATGAAAAAGCATGATCTCGAACCTTTAGTGGAAATTCATGATGAATCAGATCTTGATAGAATTAAAGTACTTAAAGATTCAGATATTAAAATCGTAATTGGTATCAACAATAGAAATTTGAAGGATTTAAGCACATCCTTTATTCCAACTTATAAACTAATTTCTGAAGTTCATAAAATCTTTGGCAACACTCAACCCGTAATAACTGAAAGCGGAATTTCGGATCGTGGTGATATCATAGAACTGAGCCGTTTAGATGTAAATGGGGCGTTGGTTGGCACAATTATTATGAAATCAAACATAAAAAACAAGGTCAAGGAGCTGGTTGGAAACTCGCAACCCTTTATAAAGATATGTGGTGTAACAGATTCTGATATATTGACTATTTTTCCAAGGAATATAGTGACTGCATTTGGGGTCATCGTTGATGTTCCAACCAGTCCGCGCAATATAACAACATCTGAAGCAAAAGATCTATTTGAAAAGAGTCCCAAGTATCTGCAAAGAACTATTGTAACGAAAGGAAAAACAATCGATGAAGTTTTAAAGCTTAATGAAATGATAAAACCTGATCTAATTCAAGTCCATCTAAAAAACTATGCATTCGTGGAGCAATTACCAAAAAAATTATATAAAAAACTGTTGGTACCAATTAAAATGAATACATTAGGTGTTGAAAAAACAATAAAAACTATTAATTCATTGCCACCTTCTGTTTTTGGGATAGTTTTAGATTCTAGTGAGGGTTCTGGGCAATTAATTGATTTAAATCATGCAAAACAAATTGTTAAGTCTTGTAAAAAATACAAAATAATACTCGCGGGAGGAATCTCTGAAAGGAACGTTAATTATATTTACAATGAAGTTCAACCTTTTGGAATTGACGTAAGTAGTTCATTAGAGGAGAATAAAGGGAAGAAAAGTCCCGCATTAGTTCAGAATTATATACATAAAATAAAGAAAATAAAAAAATCATACTTTTGAGGTTATTAAAATGAAAAAGCTGGAATATTATGGAATATATCCATCTAAAGCGGGGAAATATGGAAAATATGGTGGCGTATTTGTACCTGAAACCCTAATTCCTGCTATAAAACAGACACTTAAAGAATATGAGAAACTGAAAAATGATCCAGACTTTATACATTCCCTTAATAATATAAGAAAACATTTTATGGGGCGACCCACCCCGCTTTACTATGCGCATGGTTTGAGTAAAGAGTTTGGTTGTAAAATATATCTAAAGAGAGAGGATTTAGTTCACGGTGGTGCGCACAAACTAAATAATACCATGGCACAAGCATTATTAGCTAAGATGATGGGAAAGACTAAACTAATAGCCGAAACTGGTGCCGGACAACACGGATTTGCCACAGCAATAGCTGGGGCGTATTTTAATATGAAAACAAAGGTATTCATGGGGAGTGTAGATATTGAAAGACAGTCTTATAATGTCCATCGGATGAAGCTTTTAGGAGCGGAGGTTATCCCAGTTGAAGTTGGAACTAAAACACTAAAGGAAGCAACTTCGGAGGCTTTAAGATATTGGACGGCACATTCAGAAGATACTCATTATTTAATAGGCAGTGTTGTTGGTCCTCACCCTTACCCTATGATGGTTCGAGACTTTCAAAGTGTGATTGGGAAAGAAATAAAAGTACAAATCATGGATTTAGAAAACCGCTTACCAGACAAGATAATAGCTTGCGTAGGGGGGGGTTCAAACGCAATGGGGGCGTTTTATAATTTTATTGAAGACGATGAAGTAGAATTATGGGGGATAGAGGCGGAAGGGA
>WJKO01000625.1 GCA_014729055.1 Promethearchaeota archaeon
AAATTATTTTGGTGGATTTTATGGACTTAGTTTATAAGAAAAGAGTGAAGATTGAGAATTTAGAGGAAATAATTGAAAAATTAGAGTCAATTGTTGGTAAGGAATGGGTATCGACTGAAGAAGCCGATTTAGTGGCTTATAGCAAGGACTATCAGTTAATTACGAATCGCTGGATAATGGATCATAAGATACCAGGGAAGGCACATGTTATAGTCTGGCCAGAAAATGAGAATCAAATAAGTGACATTATGAATATTGCAAACGAGAACCATATTCCTGTGGTTCCTTATGGAGAAGGTTCCGGAGTCGTAGGTGCAGCAATTCCTGTCAAAGGCGGTCTTATGATCGACATGAAAAGAATGAACCATCTATTGAGTGTGAATGAAAAAAATTTAACTTGCACTGTCGAATGCGGGCTTAATGGAAAAGCATTAGAACGTGAATTAGAACAGAAGGGATTTTTATTAGGACATGTCCCTCAGAGCTTTCATACTTCTACTGTGGGAGGTTGGATTGCACATCGAGCTGCGGGACAGTTTTCCACAAAATATGGCAAAATAGAAGACATTGTCTTGAATATGCGTGTTGTTATGCCCACCGGCGATATTATTGACACAAAACTTTACCCTCGGGCATCAGATGGTCCACAAATGGAACGTCTATTTTTAAGTTCCGAAGGAACACTAGGGATTGTTACCGAAGCTACCTTGAAAATTTGGCCTTTTCCAGAGAAACGTCAAGGAATAGCCTATGCATTTGACACTATCAAGCAAACCTTAGATGTTACGCGTACTATTCAACAAAGACAAGTGAATCCAGCGGTAATTCGGATTTATGATCATCAGGAAACTGAAAGACATTTCTATATGGAACCAAAAGCTAAAAAAAGAGCGATGATCGTATTCATTTGTGAAGGCACCAACGAGATTGTAGATTTTGAAACCTCTGAAGTTAGAAAAGTCTGCGATAATTACAAAGGTATCGATTGCGGGCAAACTCCAATAGATCACTGGTGGGAATCAAGATTCAATGTGAAAGAATCCTCAGAGTATGGTCCTAAAGGTCTTATCTTCGATACAGTTGAGGTAAGTTGTATGTGGAATCAAGCAGAAGACCTTTATAAGAATGTTGTAGAGAAAATGAAATCTTTGAGTGGGAACATACTTATTTCAGGACATGCATCACACTTTTATCCAAACGGTGTATGTTTTTATTTCACGTTTGCAGGTGTTCAGCAAGAAGGACAAACGCCAAATGAATTTTATAGAAAATCATGGGATGCAATAATGGAAGGAACTCTGGAAGCTGGCGGATCCATATCGCACCACCATGGTGTTGGATTATCAAGAACAAGATGGATGAAAGAAGAACACGGAAATATGCTTAAAGTAATGAAAACGATAAAAAAAGCATTGGATCCAAATGATATAATGAACCCTGGAAAACTATTTGAAGAAGCTCCAATGAATGATGAAGATAACCCAAAAATGAAGAAATTATAGAATAAAAATGAGAGAGGAATGCATAAATGGGTTTCATTGATAAAATTAAGAAATATAAATGGATTGCCAAAGTCATTTTAACAACGTCTTGGGCTGATAAAAAGAAGATTATAAGTGGTTTTAAGAACGCAGATCAGTACTATGAAATCGAAAATACCAAAACCAACATGAAAGATCTGTTAAAATGCACATTATGTCCAAATATGTGTAGATTTGAATGTCCAAGTCTCCGTGTGACTCAAAAAGAAATGTATGCACCAGCAACAAAAGCGAGAATCTCATATCACATGGAACGGGGTGATATACCAATGTCAGACCTTCATTCCGCTGAAGTCCCATATATATGTACCAACTGTGATGGATGTCAAACTTGGTGTCCGATGGATATATCTGCGGGAGATTTATTGCGGGGTGTCAGAGCAGATTTAGTTGCACAAGATATTTACATTCCTGGCGTGAAGGAATTTGAAGAAAAAGTAGTCACAGCGAAAACAGCATTTACCGAATCTACGTTTTCAAGTAATCCAGATTTCAATGTTAATATGGAGAATCCTAATGTTTTCTATTATACTGGTTGCGTTATGGCTGAAAAAAAGCCCGAGGCGGTTAAAGCAAATATAGAAATATTAAAATTTGCTGGTGTGAGCTTCTGCACACATACAGATAAACGTCAATGTTGCTCAGGTCCCCTCTATACCTTGGGATTTGATGAAACCGTAAAAAAATTTGCAGAGCAAAATTTG
The DNA here is from genome assembly GCA_014729055.1 of Promethearchaeota archaeon. Lineage (GTDB taxonomy): Archaea > Asgardarchaeota > Lokiarchaeia > Sigyniarchaeales > Promethearchaeaceae > WJKO01. The sequence goes on from WJKO01000625.1 coordinate 2,246, forward strand.
GCTTTATTTGACGAATCCGGAGTAGAAGTTATTATTGCCGATTGTCCAGCTTGTGTCAATACGATAAAAAATACATATAGAGAATTAGGCTATGATCATGATTATAAGGTGATGACTACGGGGCAATATTATGCTCAATTGATTAAACAAGGAAAATTAAAGCTAGAACATCCTGTAAATATTTCAATTACATATCATGATCCTTGTATCTTAGTGAGAAAACTGGAAAGACAACCATTTATTGACACTGGAAACTTGGATCCAGAGTTGCGTTATAATGGTGAGAATGAATTAGATTCATCGAGGTATATTTTTTCGAAGATTCCAGGACTTGAATTAAAAGACGTATTTCTTCACGGGCAGCAAACGCAGTGTTGTGGTAGAGGTGGGGTATCCCATGTTCATCATCCCGAAATCTCAGACAAGATAGGTAAACAACGGGTAAAACAACTTAAAGACATGAATGCGGATGAAATTGTTTCGGCTTGTCCTGCTTGCGAGGAAGGATTAAATTATAATGGCGTAGAACTTTGTTTAGATATAGGTGAAGTCCTCTTAAAAGCGATAAGAAAATAAAATGTACTTTTTTCTCTCTTAAACAAACAAAGTAAAGAGTTATAAGGAGTAACAAAGAATTCTTCTTTTAGATGAATCAAAATTTTCTCAAGAATATTCTTAAATACATCACTGAGGGAATTATCGGAGTAAAGATTAACAACACTGTGTGTATGTTTAATGAATCTGCTCAGATGATAAGTGGGTATTCTATCGATGAAATCATGGATCATAATATAAGTGACTTTTTTAATCTTACTTTAAGTGAATTAACTGCGAATAAAACAAACATAATAGATAGATTGGATGATGCTCAATTCCGTAAAGTCTTCACAACATCTGATGCTTTAGTTGAATGTAAAAGGGATGGACGTATTCATAAGGGAATTGTCGCACCAGTTAGATCTGAAACTGTTGATGACATTTTAATAGGTATAATTGTGATATTTTCTGATGTAGAACAACAAATAAACGAATTAGAGCAACTTCAGAAGGATCTAAGGGAAAAAAGTATGACACAAGTGGCGGGAGGAATTGCCCACGATCTGAATAATATCCTCACTGTTATTTGGAATAACATTGATATGGTTAAAACTGAGATGAAAAAAGATACAGAAGAATACAAGCTCTTAAAAGAGATCGATTCATTAATCAATCGCGCTAGTACATTAACAGAGCAGTTGTTGTATTTTTCAAGAGAGCGTAGAGTATTAGAGTCATATACCAGCATTTCGGAGTTCCTTAAAAAGTTTGTACCGATTAATTTTATAGGTACAAATATTATAACCAAATTCGATTTAGAAGAAGATCTTGCCCCAATCAAAATTGAAAAAATCGAAATGACTCATCTCATACGTAATATTATTCAAAATTCTATTGATGCCATGCCAAATGGCGGTACTTTCACAGTGAAAGCAAAGAATGCTACAGTGTCCCAATTATCGAATTTAGCATTAACACCGGGCGCCTATGTAAAAATTGAATTGGGGGATACAGGTATTGGGATACCAGAAGATTGTATGAGCCTCATATTTGAGCCATATTTTACAATGAAACAAGATGGGGAATCCAAAGGATTGGGTCTACCGATTGCAAAAATCATAATGGAAAAAAATAACGGTTGTATTAAAATCGAATCAAAAAAAGATCAAGGAACCAAAGTCATCCTTTATTTCC
>WJKO01000626.1 GCA_014729055.1 Promethearchaeota archaeon
CGACTACATCATACAAAAATAACTCTTCAAATTCATTCGGATGATCTCCTTCAACAACTTTTGCAACTTTATATTCACTGAAATCTTTTTGCATTTCGTCCGTTAAGACTTTCATAACGCGTTGGGCGAACTTCTTATCTTTACTCTCCTTAATAATCTTTTTTGCCCATCCCGAACCTTTTACATAGCGTGAACACCACGTCCAAACAATTTTATTGAGATTATCAAAAATAAATACAATTCCTGCAAAATCAGGGATTTCTGCATATAAATCAATAACCTCTCGCGTTTGGTGAGTCTCTTCAATCTCTAACTGGGCTTTATCTACTACTTGGTAAAACTCTACGTTCCATGCTGGTTTATATTTAGGATATTTACTTGGAATTTTTTACACGACCTATAAAATAAATATTATTTATGATTAAATTAGTTTAGTGAAATAAATTTCTCTATACATCAACTTTTTTCGTTAAAAAATAAAATCTTTTTGTTTGAATTAGCTTGTATAAAAAATGGATATAAAAAAAATACATGTATACAAAAGAAAAATGGATGAAAGGTAGAAGATTTTAGTAATAGCTAGCGATAAGATGCTTAGGTCCACGCTATCTTGATGGTTAAAGCATGCTCACAAGGTTTCTCTGCCGGTAATTCTATATTTAGTCCTTTATTAGTTAATTTCCATTTTAATTCTTCATCATAGCCTAATAGATGAATGCTTGCGATATCTGAATTTTCGATCAAATAGTAATCTTTTAGTATAGGGGGATCAGGGCTTAGTGTTAAGCTGCGAATTAATATGTGTTTATCAGGTATTCCCAGAATAAATGCATACAGCGCATTATTCTTCACTACAAACCGCAAGTCTTCTGCCGTATAACTAACTTCATTTTGCTCAGAAAAACCACCAGATTTTTGCATAATTGTTGGTCCTTCTTCAGCGAGAACCCAAGAGGTTGAATTAAAAATTGCTTCCCTATTGACTCTGATCCAATCGCCAATCTTTTTCATGCATTTCACTGCATCTTCGGGGATTATTCCATTTGCTTTAGGTCCGAAATTCAGTAATAAATAGCCATTTTTTGCAATTCTATCGAGAAAATTATGGATTAAAACATCTGCTGTCTTGTATTCTTCATTGGCTACATAAGACCAACTTTTCTTCCCAATGCTTGTATCTGTAATCCATTTATGCCATGTTAACTGGTCACTTCTTCCGCGTTCATAATCAAGAAGTCCAACTTGAGGAGGCATATGATGTCGTTTATATATAATTTCAACCTCCCTATCCCAATCTAATGCAGCATTATAATAATAGGCAGCCATTTGCCTTTTATATTTATCCGGTATTCTCATTAACCCAAAATCAAACCAAATGAGATCCGGCGTGTATTTGTCAATGACTTCACGCAGCTTTGCGAACCAAAATTCACAAAACTCAACATCAGGTCGATCATGTTTAGGTCCTGAAGTGCCCACGTTGTTAACCGCACTATGCGGCTTTCCATATAGCCCAGCATATTGCGGATCCGCGGTGTCGAGTCCTTGCAAATGATAAAAATAATACCAATTATGCGCATGATGAAAAGTAGTAATAAATTTCATTCCCTCATTCTTTATTGCTTTTTCGAGTTCCCCAACAATATCACGCTTAGGTCCCATCTTATAAGCGTTCCATTTATTTACCTTGCTATTCCACATTGAAAATCCGTCATGGTGTTCAGCGACAGGTCCCGCGAATTTGGCTCCAGTCTCTTTGAATAGTGTTGCCCATTTTTTTGCATCAAAATGTTCAGCGGTAAAATCTGGAATGAAATCCTTGTAGCCAAATTCATCGGGTTCTCCGAATTTTTCAGCGTGAAAATTGTATACGGGTCCCCCGATATACATATTATGCGGATACCACTCACTTCCAAATTCTGGAACCGAATATATGCCCCAATGAAAATAAATGCCGAACTTTGCATCATCAAGCCATTCCGGAGTTCTATGTCGTTTTAAAGAATTCCAAGTAGGTTTGTATTTTTTTTCCATATGAGAAAATTATCTTGAAAATTAATAAAGATGCGTTAATTCTAATAAATATCTAATAAATAAGATGTCCGATAGGTAAACACAAGCGCGATAATTATGGATATTCTAGATTATGTTTGCGATGATGAGAAACAAAAACGAGAAACGCGAATCAAGAAATATTTGAAATCCATAGAAAGCACAAACAAAAACACTAAAAATAAATATAAAATGGTGAGTTTATCACCTCTACGATATGCAGGCGGGAAGTCAAGAGCAGTTGGACATATTCTAGAACATTTCCCTAATAATATTGGTAATACAATTGTATCTCCGTTTTTCGGTGGTGGATCTTTTGAACTTGTATTAAGCAAGGAGCTCGGATTTAAAGTCATTGGTTATGATATTTTTGATATATTGGTTAATTATTGGCAGTTTCAGATAAATGATTCGGAATCTCTCTATCGAGAACTCAAAAAACTAATACCAGACAAAAAGAATTTCACGAAAAATCGGCATATTCTATTAAATTACTGGAATAAGGTAAAACCAGAGGATTTAGATTATAAAACAAGAAGAAAAGTGTCCCTAACGGAAAACGAAAAGACGCTGCTCGATGAAAATCTTCTGTTGCGCGCAGTTTATTATTATTATAACCATCAGCTAAGTTATGGACCTATGTTTTTGGGATGGCCTTCATCTGTGTATCTTGACCAAGGTAGATATGATTCCATCTTGGAAAAGGTGAAGAATTTTGAAGGGGGAGATATCCAAGTTAAATGTGATAGCTTTGAAACCGTAATCAAGAGGCATAAAAATGATTTTCTCTTCTGTGATCCTCCTTATTATCTTGACGGTGATTCTAAAATGTTCAAGGGCATTTATCCAAACAGTAATTTTGCGATACATCATAATAAATTTGATTACATACTATTCCGCAATTTATTAAAACAACATAAGGGCGGATTTTTAATTACTTACAATAATTGTTCTGCTGTAAGAGAAATGTATAAAGAATACGAGCAATATTTTCCCTCATGGCAATATTCCTATGGGCAAGGAGAAACTCGAATAGGAAAAAATAGAATAGAAAAGGGGAAATTGGATAATATTAAAAATTCCCATGAGATTATTATTGTCTCTCGTCCGAAATAACATTGTTAACGATTATTAGCGGTTTTTTTATGATGGTTTCCTCTGTGAGCGGGATGCCGTGGACACGTTGCACATTTATTTTCCTCTGGCACGCAGATATTCTCAGATCCTATCGGCAAAAGATGATATTTACGTCCTTCGCTTATCTTTTTTACGAGTTTTGTGCGTTCGACTAAAACCAAGAAAATTCCTATGAGAATAAAAAATATGACAAATGTTGCTATGACCATTTGAATGTCAGTGATTAGGAATGAAATATTTAGGGCTTCTATCAAACGATATAGCCAATTTAACAACCCACCAATTACCAAAGCAATCACAACTTGAAATAATGATAAATGTGTTGCGTATTTGTGCCCGACTTCATTTCCGATAGTAATGATTGTTGCGAGACATGGTACATATAACATTGTGATTATTGAAAATACGACCATCTGGATTGGTGACATATATTCTACCATCTGGAGACCAAGTGAGGCTACATACAATTCTAAAAGGACTAGATTTAATTCTTTACGCAATACACCATAGAATAGATACACTCCAACGCCGATGGGTAGCCCGAGGAAATATACTATTATAGGAGATAAAGCTGCATTTATTGGGTCGACAATACCAAGTTCTAATAAAATTTCCATCCCTCCTCCTAAGAGAATTATCAATGGTAAAGCTATTATGACAAACTCTTTTGCCCTATGCCATGTTTGCTTCAATGTCACTTTTAAGTTCGGCCTTCTGAAGTCATGGATCTCGATAATGAGTTCCGTAATATCTCCCGTGTCTATTTTAGTCAAAATCCTTCCGATTACGATAATCATGACGAAATTTACCACGTATAACAATAGCGCTAAACCAATCCCATGATTTGCGGCAACTAATCCCATGACAATAATCGAAACGGCAGAACATGGAATCATCGAACTAATCAAAATTGATCTTCTTTTATCTTTTTGAGTTTCCATTATTGAAGAGGCAGTCATTGCAGGAACATTACACCCAAATCCTAGTAAAATTGGTATGATTGATTTTCCATGAATACCCAATTTATGCATGAAATTATCCATTAAATATGCGGCTCGGGGCAGATACCCTATATCTTGCAAAATTTCTATTATCAAGAAGAACGGGATAACAAAGGGTAATACACCCCCTACACCGCCCATAAAACTCCCGAATAAACCTGACCAAAATATTTTAAATGTCCACGTGTCTTCACCACCGAAGAACTCAAGAGCGGCTGGAGTCCATGATTCAAATAACCCATCAACTAAACCAGAAATCCAACCCCCAAATTCAAACACGGCTGTGTAAACGCCCAATAATATCAGTGCCAATAAGATGTATCCAAAAAATGAATGGATTGTAATATGATCTATGAGATCTACCCATTTGAAACCTTTTTGATCTTTATTTAAAATTAAAGTCTGTTTTTCAATTTTATCCGCAATTTGGAATAATTCGGAATTAAGTATACTACTGATTTGTTCACCGTGCATCTGCTCTAATTTAACTCTGGCATCTTCAACTTCATTTAAAATGTGTTCTTCAGATTTCGGGGTACTATCATCATTCTTATTGAATAGTTCTTTTGTGCAATGTTCATCTCCTTCTAGTAGTTTGATAGCAGCAAACCTTGGTGAATTGATTTTGTTAATGTATTTCTTCTTATTTAATAAACGTTCTATCGCTTGGACTTTTTCCTCAATTTCCTTTCCGAACTGAAAATTATGAATGTTTTGCCTGGCAATATCCGTTTCTTCCTTTTCTTGTTTGTCCATTTTTATGATTTCTTCCAATAATTCATGAATTCCTCTGTTATGTATTGCAATTGTGGGTACGACTGGGACACCGAGTAATTCGGACATCTTTTCAACGTCAATATCATAGCCTCTTCTCTTAAGGAGATCAAATTGATTTAAACAAATTATCACGTTACAATTTAGCATTAACAACTGTAAAGTGAAAAAAAGGTTTCGTTCGAATCTGTTTGCATCTATTACATTGATCACATAATCGGGTTTTTCATTAATAACGTATTCTCTCGCTATTATTTCCTCTAAAGAATATGTAGATAAGTTGTATATCCCGGGTAGATCAATGATTCTAAATTCATAATCGTGAAAATACGTTTTTCCTTCTGCTTTTTTTACCGTTTTTCCCGGCCAATTACCGATTGTCTGGCTTAATCCAGTTAATTGATTAAAAACAACACTCTTTCCAACGTTAGGATTACCTGCTAATGCGATAGTAATTGACTTTTTTATTTCTTCTGGACATTCCATAACGTTCACTACGGACTAATATTTTAATTAGGTCTTATAATTATTTTATGCGCTAAACCTCTTCCTAATGCCAATCTACTGCCACGAACCGATATTTGAACAGGTCCTCTAAAAGGAGCTTGACTCATTTTTGTAATCTCCGTCCCCGGTGTTATTCCTAAACCACTAAGTCTTTGAACCGCTCTTCTACCCGCATTCACTTGAACAACAACACCCGAAACCTTTGGCGGCATATTTGCTAAATTCAGTAATTCATTTTGATCTTTTTTATTAGAACGCATAATTATCATAATTCCGATTTCTTTTATTTAGCTTAAGCTAATCTTCGAAATTTATATACTTTTCTAAAAGCAATAAATAACGTTCACATAGAAGTAATGGGTAATTATGCATAACTTCCAGTTATGAAAATCAATCCAAGTCAAAGAACAGATTAGAGCCGAGAAGCCATTATTAACGGCGTTATTGAAAACTATACTTAAGATGATTATTATATAAGGGGATAGCCCTAAATAATTAATAAAGTGGTTCAATTATGGTGCATGAAAACAACGCTTTAGAGATTCGGATGAGGAAATTACTCGAAGCTTTAAGTAGTGGACTTATTGAAAAAGCAGAAATTATGAATTTAGCATTTCTATCTGCAATTTCTGGAGAAACTATCTTTATGGTTGGTCCACCAGGAATTGCCAAAAGTCTAATAGCCCGAAGATTAAAATTCGCATTTAAAAATGCTCGATCATTTGAATATTTAATGCATCGTTTCTCTACACCTGATGAAATATTTGGTCCGATTTCAATTACAAAATTAAAAAATGAAGATATCCTTGAAAGAAACATCGATCATTATCTTCCTGGAGCTAATATAGCATTTTTAGATGAAATCTGGAAGGCGGGTCCATCAATTCAAAATACACTATTAACTATAATAAACGAAAGAAAATTTCTCAATGGTGAAGAAGAGATTGGTGTTGACCTGTTTGGGATTTTAGCGGCATCAAATGAATTACCAGAAAAAGATCAAGGTCTTGAAGCGTTGTGGGATCGTTTTCTTATTAGAGTTTTAGTTAAAAACATAGAAAACAGAGACAATTTTGAAGAGATGATTCTTGATACTAAAGATTTATACATCGATGTAATTCCCGAAGAGTTAAAAATTACGAAGGATGAATATTATGAATGGCAAGATATCAGAGACAATATATCAGTTCCTACCGAAGTACTGAATGTAATTAACCATATTCGAGTCAAAATTCAGAAATATAATGATAAATTATTAGAAGAAGAAAGTGAAGAGCCACTTTTATATGTTTCAGACCGTCGATGGAAAAAGATTATCAAGGTTTTGAGAACATGCGCGTTTCTAAATGGGCGTAATAAGGTTGAGCTAATTGATTGTTTTTTAATCTCGTATTTTATATGGAATATACCCGATCAGATTGATTATGTATCTCAAATTGTAAAGGAATGTATTCAACATCAATCATATATGGTTGTTCCAGATGTTAAAAGCATTAGAAATGTATTGGAAAAAATAAAACTTGAAGTAGACAATAGCATTAGACATAAAGAAATAAGAATTATAGAAACTCCGAGAATAATAAAACAAAAGTATTATGCAATTGATAATGATGATCTTGACTATAAACTAATCAAAATCAAAGAATTCAATCAATTAGAGGAAAATATAGAGTCAAATCTCTTATTATTTAATGATAATTTTGATTATCAACTAAAAGAGGATGTAATTAAACTCAAAAACTATCAAATTCGAATTGATGATAAACATTACTACCTAATTATGGATGAGTTGGAAAAAGAAGATTTAGTAATCTCTAAACCTTCGTCGTTGTTACATGAATCATGGGATAAAAGAATGGAGGATATTATTCAGATTATTAAAGATCATCTGTCACGAATTTCAAATTATGTATCAATAGAATTAGAAGATATAAAAGATAATCTCTTTGTTTCATCTCATAAAGCTGACGTTATTTTGCAAAAAATAGAAGAAGTGAAAACTATATTCCAACAGCTTGAGCTGAAATGTCGGGAATTAAAAGACTATTATTACAACATTGAAGAGAAAAGAACCGAAATAAGTGTTAAAAACAAGAACCAATTTGAACCTGATTTCGCACAAATGGATAACGAGGACAGTATTGAACTCCGAACAAAATTGATTGACGAACTTAGTAATGATTCTAATAAATCCCTTATGACGCAGAATATTCTAGACTCAATGAAATTAATACCCAGACATATCTACGCAAATTTAGAATTATCATTTAAAAATAAAAGCAATTTGACTGGAATGGAACGGGATGTCTTAGAAAAGCTCTATCGTAATAAACCGATGTCAATCACGACAAAGCAGACATCGAGTGCACCCAATATAATCGCAATCATATTATCTCTTGCTTCCTTAGAAATTGGTGATAAGTTACTTTTTATTGGAGCCAAAGGAGGATATATTCAGAGTCTTGCTGCACAAATTATAGGCTCCAGCGGAAATATCATTTCATATTCTACGGATACAAAAGCAATAGAAAAAAATAAGACAATTTGTGGTACGAAAACACCTTATGGATCTATTATGACTTGGATTTCTGGAACCGATATTTTTGATACGTCAAAATTACAAAGTTTTGGCAAATTTGATTGTATTTTCGTAAATGGAAGGATGCCCGAAATACCTAAGCAATATGTAGAATTGATGAAGTTACACGGAAAGTTAATAGCACCAATTGGTGATAATAGCAGACAAAAGTTTTTAGTTATACAAAAAGAAGAAGAAGGTATTAAGGAACGAGAAATATCGGAATTAAGTCTAATATTTGGTTTACCTGTTTAAAACGTAATAGGATTTTGTATAAAATTTGGAAGGGATTTTGCTGAATCTTCAACAATTACATGAATTTGATGATGATATCAATTACTTTATTAAATTTGGAGAAATATTTGATGAATCAGACAGAAAAAGCCTCATTTCCTACTTTTTTCACAAAATCACAAACAAAGAACTTCCAGATTTGCTTTTAGATGATTTTATCGTCGGAGATAACTATCAAGACTACCTTTCAAACTATGAATATCAAGATTATTTCGATGCCATTAAAAATTTTATTGCTTCTGCATCCAAAATCCCGAACCTAACCCAAATCTGTCATGAAAACTCAACTATATTGAAAGATATTATCGTAAGGTTTACACATTCTCTGATGATGGTAAATAGAAAGGTGAATTTTGAAAATTCATTTAAAGAAGAGATTATGAATTATAATCATGTAAAGCAGATAAAAAAAAGCATCAGCGTTTCCAAACTGCTGCATATACTCAGAAAGTACTATAATCAAGGTAAATTTAATTTTAGATTTTTCAAGAGAGAAATCTTGGAAATAGAGAAACTTCAAACCAGAATAGAAAAAAAGATAGAGAACAAAATCCAAATTCAACAGTTACAAATATCAAAGAGTAATCTCTTAAAGAAAGAAATCTTAGACCGATGGAAAATATTAATTGAGCATAAAAAATCTTTACTATTTATCGAACAAATTGATATGAAAAGAAAGGAATTTGTTAAAACACTTTATGACCAAATTGAAAAATTCATGAAATTGAAAAAAATACTAAGACCTTTCACAAATGAATGTGGGAGATTGTGGGATTTATCAAAAGGACTTTGGCAGAAAGAGGGTTTTAATGTATTAGAGCAATACAACGATTTATTAGAAAAAGAACCTGATCTTAGAAAGCTGGCGGAAATGCTGGGACGGATGCATTTAGTAGAACACGAATTGGAGGAACAAGAAATTAAAGAGACTGTCTTCTCTCCATATTACAAAATATTTCACGCGAAAAAATCAGAATTAATCGGCATTCATGAAAGCAATGACATTAATAATCTTTTACCGATTGAACTTACGTTTTTAGATAATTCTGTGGCAGAAAATATATTTTATAAGAAGTTCGTTGATAAAAAATTACTTAGTTATCGCTTTGTTGGCTATGATTCGACCGATAATCAACAAAAAAACAGAACCGATCTAGTTCCAAGGCTAAATCGAGGACCAATTTTGATCTGTGTTGATACAAGCGGATCTATGCACGGAACCCCAGAGCATGTTGCAAAAGTATTGTGTTTTGCGATACTCAGGATTGCTCTCTTAGAAAAACGGCGATGTTTTCTTATATCTTTTTCCACATCGATTCAAACTCTTGAGTTAACCAATATACGGGAAGGTTTTTCGGATCTAATAGATTTCTTGATTTGTTCATTTCACGGTGGGACTGACGCAG
>WJKO01000627.1 GCA_014729055.1 Promethearchaeota archaeon
GAGTAATCATTATTTTAGATCCCGACAACAGCCAGCTTGCATCAAAAATGAATATTAATGTAGCTGGTAAATACGCGTTAAGAGTTCGTTAGACATTTTATTTTCAGATCAATTGCTTTTTATTTTTAATATGCATTATATATAATGCTGGCGAAAAAAATATGCCAATTATTGACCCAAATTATATTTATACGATAACAGAAGAGGCAAGGAAGTTACTCGCAAAACCAATCGGCAATCTTTTAGTTGGAAATATTCAAGAAAACATAAAGAAAGTTCCCGATTATTTTAAAAGTCAAAATGATCCAAATGCAAATCATCAAATTATTTGTGTCGGAGATGTTGTATCTGAGGCATTCATTAATGAGGATGCTATCAACTCCCATTTAAAAATGTGCGTTGTTGACGGAAAAACCGAACGGGATGAATATAAATTTAGAAATATCAACCCCGTCCCTAATAGACTATTTATGAAAAATCCCGCTGGAACGATCTCAGGAAATGTCGCACATGAATTTATTAGATTATTAGAATCTGATAAAAAGTATTTCATAATGATAGATGGTGAAGAAGATTTATTAGTTATTCCGATAGCGCTTTACGCACAGCCTAATACATTTATTATATACGGTCAACCACCGGTAACATCATTAGGTAATGATATTCCTTCAGGACTCGTCATTCTGAAGGTCAATGAGGATATAAAAAGGAAGATAAACTCTATTTTTACTCTTTTTGAAAAAAAATTAGCATTATAATTAGTAATTTTTTTGACGTTCCGTCAAAATAACGCTATAATTTCCACGCAATTTCCATGCCCGTTAAGGCGCGTCAAGATAAATTAGTATAATCAATGAAAAATTCTCTATTTTCGATCCAATAGAATGCTTGAAATGAGATGTTTGTGCTTCATATCTCCACTCGTAATCAAAGAAATTAGACGCTCTCTTCCAAATATTTTTCGAGATATTTGTTTTAACGTGAATCCATCATCGGCCAGATTGATAACTTTATCTTTCAGATTGCACATATATTCAAATTTTTCGGACAATTTTTGATTAGGTGAGTCTGTCATACCTCGAAATGCACAAAAAAGTTTACTTAATTCTAATTCTTTTAGTTTTTCGATTGATGAAAGTATCTCATAAAAATTTTCGTATGGAAAATATGTTTTTACGCGTCTGCCGCAGTATATATCGCCCGTAAATACCCATTTCAAGTCGGGAAGGTAAAACGAGAGATGATGTTTACGATGTCCTGGTGTCGAAATTGGGATAATTTTTTTATCGTCAAATTTATAGGTTTTACCTAGTTCTATAGGTGAGCTTGTTGTAGGTTTCGGAATTCCCCAAACAAATCTTTGATACCACAATAGTTTGAGTTTTTCTGGATGCTCAATATATTCAATCGCTCCTGAATGGCTGTAGGTATCCACATCGAAGCTTTTTTGAATTTTTTTAAGATTTCCGGTGTGATCTTCATCACCATGAGTAATTAGAATAAATTCTGGAGGATCATTTTCCAAATAACTAATTAATTCTCGCTCCGCCATCATTGATCCTGTATCAATGAGAATTTTACCGATCTTATAGGTGAAACATGGATATATCAATTTCCCAAATATTTGTCGCCCCATTTTTATGATTTCAACTTTATTATCGTGTTCATTATACGTTTTCACAGATAAATATCCTTTACTCATTGCTTTGCACCATTAAAAATATACGAAAATAAAAATATACAAATATAAAATATGGCTATACAAAATAACTTTGTCAAATCCAGAGCACTTAAAAAGTCAAAAAACTAAATTGATTCAACTTTAAAGAAATATAAGATTCTTTTTTTTTAAGGGAGAGGATGAGAATGGTAAAATGGGATAAAATTCCGAAAGTTAAGAAGCCTTGGCTTGAGTTTTGGCCGCAAGAAACACCGAGACAAATGGAATATGAGAATATTCCGCTTGATGAGATACTAAGAAGAAACAAACAAAAATATCCGAACCAAGATGCCATTTATTTCATGGATTATCGCATTACGATGGCAGAATTGGACATGGTTGTTGATAAATTTGCTTCAGGACTCGCAAAGATAGGAATAAAACAAGGGGATGTCGTATTAATCGACACTCCGAACATTCCGCAATTTGTTATTGCGTTTTATGCAATAATGCGTTTGGGTGCTGTGGCAAATCCAATCATACCATTAAACCGATATGCTGAGATTGTCCACCAAGTCAACGATTCAAAAGGAAAAGTGTTGATAATATTAGATTATCTTTATGAAGAATATCTTCACGGAAAAGATCTTGCTCGAATGCCGACTTTAGAAAAGATCATTTTAACGGGGCTGGGAGAGTATGTTTCAACCTTTAAGAGAGTCTTGGGGACGCTATTTGGTAAAATTCCGCGGATGAAGAAATGGCCTACGGCAGTAGGAAACATAGACTTTTTAAAGTTTCAAGACATTTTAAATTCAGAAATTAGTTTGCCAGAAGTTAATATAGATCCTATGAACGATACTGCAGTGCTTATTTATACCGGTGGAACAACTGGAGCTCCAAAGGGTGTTGAAACAACACATTTTAATCTTATGGCAAATTGCCAGCAAGGCTATAAGTTTGTAACAACACAACTACCAAAAACCTTGGATACCATCGGAAAGGGTGGCATGATTATAGTCCTTCCTTTAGCCCATTCGTTTGCTTTGTCTTTAGGTATGAATCTGGGAATGTGGTGTGGATATACTCTGATATTGTTTCCACAACCACCTGTTCCTCTCAGTGATATGTTAAAAATTATCGTGAAAGAGAATGCTACTTTTGCACCAGGCGTACCAACTCTATGGAACAAAATTAATCAAGATCCGAAATCTGAATCATATAGAGAGGATTTATTAAATACTGACTTTATAGCGTGTCTATCTGGTGCTGCACCCTTACCTTTGGAGGTTAAGTTAAAATTCGAAGAATTAACTGGAGCAAAATTAATAGAAGGTTATGGTATGTCTGAAGCTTCACCTTTATTAACAGGAAATCCATTTACTCGATCGGTTGAAAATACCGTTGGACTACCAGTACCTGATACGTATCTAAAAATTGTCGATCTAATAGAAGGTAAGGATATACTCGAGCAATGCCCATTTTCAGAAGAGGAGCTCGATGCCATGGAACAAGAGGATCAATCAAAATATATTGGAGAGATTTGTGGATCGGGTCCACAGATTATGAAAGGATATTTAAATCGTCCAGAAGCCAGTGAATATGCTTTAAGAACTGATGAAGATGGAATAACGTGGTATTATACGGCAGATATTGGTTATATTGATCCAGAAGGATATCTACGCATAAAAGATCGAAAACGCGATATGATTAAATATAAAGGACATAGTGTGTTTCCACGTGAAATTGAAGATTTAATGTATCAATATGACCCGATCAATGAAGTCGGTGTTTACGGATTGAAAGATGCGAACCCAGAGATAGGAGAGAGCATAAATGCAGTAGTATCGTTGAAACCAGAATATAAGGATAAAGTTGATGAAAATGACGTTAAGGCATGGGTTAAAGAGAATATTGCTCCGTATAAATATCCGAGAAATATCAAGATTATGGATGAACTTCCGAAATCCTTAATTGGTAAGGTATTACGTCGTGTATTACGCGAAGAAGGTCAGAAAGAGGAGTCAAATAAGAAACTATAATCTTTTTTTACCATACAATCTTAGCTATTTTAATTATGTCTCTGACGGGAATCCGTGTTTTGGACTTATCAAGAATGCTGCCCGGACCATATTGTTCTATGATCTTAGCAGATCTCGGAGCTAAAGTTATTAGAGTGGATGATCCTAGCTTTCCATTTACATCTCCGCCTCCTTACTTGAAAAGGGAGTCTTATTATGAATCTTCATTTAATTCTATTTTGATGCGGAACAAGAAATCAATTGCATTAAATTTAAAGAAGGATGGTGCTTTGGACGTTTTTTATAATCTGATACAACATTCAGATGTAATGATTGAAAGCTTTCGGCCTGGTGTGGCTAAGCGACTGAAGATCGATTATGAAACTCTTAAGAAAATAAATGATAAGCTAATATATTGTTCGATCTCTGGTTATGGTCAAACTGGACCATATAGTCAAATCGCAGGGCATGATCTAAATTATTTAGCAGTTACTGGAAATTTGGGATTGAACACTAAAAGATATAATCATAATAAACCAGATGAGGTTAAAAAACCGATAGTTCCGTGTATACAATCTGCCGATCTGTCCGGATCCTTCTATGGGGCAATAGGTATACTAGCAGCTATTATCGAACAATTGAAAAATCCGGAAAATGATGGGCAATATATTGATATTTCAATAACCGACTGTGCTTTTACTTTAAATCCTTATCATGCTGCAATGGTCTTTGCAGAATATGATGATGATATTCTTCAAGGTGATTTTCCGTTCTATAATACATATAAAACGAAAGACGATAAATTTCTCTCTATTGGGGCTATTGAACCCAAATTTTGGAATAATTTATGTAAAGCTTTGAATTTAGATCAAGATAGCCAATCAAAACAGATGTCCAGAGGTGCGGATCGGGAATCCTTATTTAATACATTAGGGAAGAAGTTTCTAGAAAGGACACAGAAAGATTGGATGAATTATCTGAAGGATTTTGATATTCCTATCATGCCGGTAAATGATTTTACCGAAGCTTGTAAAGATTCACATCTTATTGATAGAGATATGATCATCGAAAAAAAGCATGAACGGTTGGGAATAGTTAAACACATTAATAGTCCTATAAAAATGTCCAGAACCCCTGGTGAAATCCGTTATAACGCATTTAAGAAAGGTAAAAACACCAAGGAAATTCTAAAACAAATGGGGTATTCTGAAGAAGAAATAAAAAAGCTAAAACGAAAACGCATTTTTAGATGAATAAACTTACTGCATCTATAGTTTTATCCACACTTACTGCATCCACAGAACGGTTTTCTTATAAGAAATTCAAGATCTTTGCTCGCTTTCGTATCGTCATCATCATCCGCTTTTTGAAAATCATCTAAAGCAGTCAAATTATCCCCTTCAGAATCTCCAAAAAAATATCTGCTGTCGATATTGAATCGATGATTATCAAATTTCATGAATAAA
>WJKO01000628.1 GCA_014729055.1 Promethearchaeota archaeon
ATGAAAATCTTAAAAATATAAAAAACTATGCTAATAAGATTCAGCAACCTTTA
The DNA here is from genome assembly GCA_014729055.1 of Promethearchaeota archaeon. GTDB lineage: Archaea > Asgardarchaeota > Lokiarchaeia > Sigyniarchaeales > Promethearchaeaceae > WJKO01. The sequence continues at coordinate 54 of WJKO01000628.1, forward strand.
GCAATAGTTGAAACGGAATATAATTTGAAACCGATTCTGACACATAATGCATTAAAAGCATTTATGGCATTCTTAGTGAAATATCATCCTGAAATACTAAATGTTGATATTAGTCAAGCGGTCGGAGAGAATCTAAAAAGAAGAGAAAGGAAACATTACGAAAAAGAACTTGGAAAATACATCCGAAACTACGATAAACGCACAGATATTTCAAAATACATAAGTGAGATCCATAAATTTAAGGATAACTATCTTTTGGAACCATATAAAGCAGATTATTCTGGATTACAAGCAAAATTAGAACCATTATTTGACATGTTAGATAAATTAGAATTACATAAAGCAAAACTGAGAATTCTCCTCGGAAATACTCCGAACGAACTCCAAGAATCCACGAATGAATGGAAGAAAGATTCAGAATCCTCAGATTATTGGTTGTCGAATATTAGTTCATTGAAACAATGGCTTTCCATTCAAATGGTCATCAATAATCTAAGAAGATTTGGTTTGGAAGACTTTATCAATAAAGTCCAAGAAAGCGATGATATCGATAAAAGTGTGTCATTATTCCAACTTTTCAATAAATCCTTCTTAAATTCTTGGATTCAAGAAGGGATGAGAAAGTTTCCAAATCTGGCTAATTTTAATTCCAAATATCATCGACAAATTCTTGAAAAGTTCCAAAAATTAGATAAAGAAATAATCAAAATCAACCGATATCGTTTAGCCAAGAAACTGTTCAAAAATCGTCCGAAACAAACAATTCTTTCTGGAGGGATGAAATCGTCAGAATATAATATCTTAACGAGAGAAATGATGAAGAAAAGAAATGTAAAACCGCTTCGAACTATTTTAAACATCACCAAACATTTTGTTGTTAAGGTAAAACCTTGTTTCTTAATGAGTCCTCTGTCTGTTGCAAAATTTTTAGATAGAAAACACTTTTTAAGATTTTTTGATGTCGTTATATTTGATGAGGCATCTCAAGTTACACCAGAAGATGCAATTGGCGCCATACTAAGAGGGAAACAGTTAATTGTAGTAGGTGACGAAAAACAGTTGCCTCCAACATCATTCTTTCATAGTAATATCTACGATAGTATGGACGATTTTGCAGCTGATGTTGACACGTTCGATAGCATACTTGAAGAATGTACAGGAATAGGGCTTCCCTCTGTTATGCTCAACTATCATTATCGTTCTAAGAAAGAGGGTCTAATTGCTTTTTCCAACTATCATTTCTACGATAATAACCTCTATACATTCCCCGATCTAGTAAGACAAGGCGTTTTTGAATCAGAAAAGGTCGAAGAGCTCCCAGCAATAGAGTTTCATCATATTAAGAACGGAATTTATGATAAAGGAGGAACACGAACGAATAAGAACGAGGCTCACGAAGTAGCATCTCATATAATTGATCATTATAAGAATAACGAAAAAAACGGAACGAATTTTTCGCTTGGAGTGGTTGCATTTAGCGAAGCACAACGAAACGCGATTTATACTGAACTTGAGAGGATGTATAAAGAAGATCCCGAATTAGAGTTACTGGTTCATAAATTTGATGAGGAAAATAATGAACCCCTATTACTAAAAAACCTTGAAAATATACAAGGAGACGAACGAGACTTCATCTTCTTCAGTGTAGGTTATGGTAAGGATCAGGAGGGTGACTTCTCACTCAACTTTGGTCCAATTAACAAGACTGGAGGGGAGCGTCGCCTTAATGTAGCTATTACGAGAGCAAGGTATCATGTCAAAATATTCTGCTCATTCTTACCTCATGAGATCGATATATCTCGAACAAAAAGCGCAGGTGTTCATCTATTATTTGATTATCTCGACTTTGCCCGTTTAGGTATGTTCGCGCAAGAGCAAGATGCGGAAAAAAGCGCGGGTGATGTCTTACAGTCACAATTTGAGGTGGCTGTTCAGAAGAATCTTGAAAATCGTGGATATATAGTTGAACGTGATGTCGGGAATTCGAAATACTTGGTAGATATCGCAATCGTAAATCCTGACGATCCCAACCGGTATTTACTTGGTATAATTTGCGATGGAGGGTCATATAAATTGATACCAACTGCGCGAGATCGTGATAGAGTTCGCACTGAAATACTTCAATCACTTGGATGGGAAATGATCCATATCTTCAGTCCAGAATGGATGGATAATAAAGAGAGGATCTTAAAACAGATAGATAGTCTCATCGAGGAAAAATTAAAATCTATGGAAGAAGTTGCAGAACAAGAAATTAAACCAATCACTGATGAAGATCTTGAGCCCGTTGAAGAGTCAGAATTGTCAGTAGAATATAAAGAAAAGGAAGATGAGCAAGAGGAAAAGGAAAAGAAGGTTGATTTCAGTGAACCAGAATTTAGAAAACAACTATTAGCATTGCCGGGCGTAGTCCGATATAAAATTTATGACAAGGAAAATGTTATTGAAGAAAAATATTTTGAAAGGGAAACATCTAGACAGAAAGCTGCAAGGGAGATAATTGAGGTAGAAGGACCAATACATTGGGATCTCCTCTATGATCGTATTAGACATTACTTTGGTATCTCTTATATGAGCCAACACTATACTGACTTGATAGAACGACTTCGGGATACAATTCCATGTGAGGGAAATTTCTATTTCCCTGATAAATATGACGGAGATCTAATAAGAATTGAAATAGAAAGGCATGCAGATCCACGAAAGTTCGATCATATTTCTGATTTAGAACTAGAAAACGCGATGGAACTATTTCTGAATTCAACTCTGTCAATGGAAAAGGGAGAACTATTTAAAAAAGCTCTTAAACTATTCGGTTTTAGAGGTCGTAGAAAAGAGTATCTGCCACGGTTAAACAGAATCCTGGAAAAATTATACGCTGATGGAATGTTTCAGCATCAAAAAGTAAGAGGATTCACTTTGGAAAAGGAAAACCTTGATCTTGATAAAATGTATCCCGAACCTGAGGACATTCCAGAACCTCCAAAAATCGAGGAACATTTTGAAGAAAAAATAGATATTGACGAGTTGGTCGAGGAAGCGCATGCTATGGATCCTATAGAAGCGGTTATTGAAACCGAAGCAGGAAAAATAACTTCTGTCGAGTTATTAGACGTTCTAAGCAATGGATTATCCTATACATTTGAAGAGTTAATTGAAGAATTTGAACTTGTTGAAGAAGCTCAGAAAAGAGAATTAGGTAAGATGATTACAAAGCTAGTTCGTGCTAAAAAAATAATAACAACGATCGAAGACGGTAAAGATGCATGGAAATTAATAGATGCATGAAGCAATCATACAATCAAAAATAATAAATTGATAATAATTTAGCTATGGGCTATTATCCTCTATTTTTTGTTTTATTTTTTGTTTTTCTTCTTTCACTTTGGTTTCTTCTTCTGATATATACTTCTTTTTTTTTTCTTCGGCTTCCTTCGCCTTTTTCATCTTTTCTAAATTCTTTGCTCTTTCTTCTAAAATATCATGCACTTCTTTAAAATCATGCTTGGCATACTTTAGAATCGGTAACCACAAAACACCACTTAGGATACCGAATGTAAGTGTACAAAAGATCATAGTGTCGCTCACAGGTTTTATGCTACCTAACTCATCTTTGAAAAAATCAATGATAGCAGACCCTAACCATGCTCCAATTCCTCTTCCAATAGAGTCCATGAAAGATGCTGCCGCAATCATCGATCCACGATGCTCTGGTAAATTAACATCAATCATCGATGCAAACCAAGCAGGTCCCACTCCAAATTCTATGCCAAGACCAAGACCCAAAATCAATCCCAGGGAGACAAATACTAATATAAACCCAATGTCATTGCCAGCGAAATCCAATGCACCCTTAAAGAATGTTTTATTAGCAATATCGGGATAGAAGAAAAATCCTATGATTAGAAAAGGTATGTGAGTAACTCCGCAAAAGATAGCTACTTTTACTCTTCCTGAATAATCCCCGCTTTTTACCTTTTCATCTCCTTTCTTTGCAAACCAAAATTGACCCCATAAAATAAATCCCAGTAAAATCAAAATAAATGGAAGTAGAATAGGTAATTGAGGTACAATATTGTCGATATTAATGCCAACTTCTAATTCAAGCCATACGAAGATAAAACCAAGCAATAATCCAGAAAATATGGTATCAACGAAATTTATAATTAACCAGAAATTTGCTTTACGAGTGTAAATATTTTTTAGATCTTTGAACTGAATTCGATAATTGTGAGAATAATCAACATCATCTTCCACTAAGACATCATGTAATGTTTCTTCAGAAATCCCACGCTTTGGTTCCTTAACAAAGAAAATGATTAGACTAAATATTACGCCAAAAATTGCCATCAGAAAAAATGGATATCTCCAATATGTGACCAACTTTGCTATATTGGGATCAGGATTATTAGCATAGTTCGCAATAATATATTCAATTCTCTGTTGGACACTCACTAATTCATTCGCAAAATCATAATTAATTTTATTAAATGACAAGGCTACTGAACCGCCTGCTAACCCGCCGATAGTTGTTGCTAAACCCCACCATGCAAAAGAATTACCCCGATCTTTTGATGGAAATATATCTGAAAGCAAACTAATAGTGAGGGGCGCAGAAGATCCCGCACCGACAGATGCGATTAAGCGAGAGATCAACAAC
>WJKO01000057.1 GCA_014729055.1 Promethearchaeota archaeon
GGTTTAATATGTAAGCCAAACATTACCAGTTGCATTTTAGATTCAAAATGTCGAAACACTTTATAGACTTCTTTTGGACCTTTCCAGGACACAGGGTTATAGTATGTTAACAATCTGATTGGGTCATGAATAATTTTTCTGTGATTATAAAAAACTTTGTGATTAACCCCGTTAGGAATAACCGTTGATTTTTGTCCAAATTTTTGCCATAGTAAACGAGCTAAATAATTAGACACAACAAGTTTTCTGAGTGGTAATAAATAAGAATCTTGTATTTTCTTTACGGGACCAATGTATATTTCATAGCCCTGAATAAAATAAAATTTCTCTCCTTTAATTTTAAGTTTTACAGCAGAGTAGGCAGTTGGCCAAGCACTTGCAACCACGATATCTGCTTGTGGAAGAAAATGATCATGAATCCATGGAACAGCGAGTAGTCTCGCAGAAAGATTAAACCAATCTATTTTTTTCCATTTAATGATATTCACCAATAGACCGCGAAGCTGCCATATTGTACTCTTGACGTCATACCAAGAAGCACCAAACCTGTAGGGAATTATAGGATAACAGATAATTACATGATGTCCCATAGCTGTCAATCTATTGGCATGCTCAAAAATAGATAATATTCCCCCATTTAAACTTTTAAAAGGGATAAGGAACAGAATTTTCATTCAAGTTTCCAATTATTAAAACCCACAATTTTATTTCCAAATCGTTTCTTTAAAAAAAGTTTGTCCTCTTGATTCCAATAATTTAAACAATTCGTTAACAATATATAAGTAATATATGCGAGAAAGGCAAAAAGAGCGAGAAATAAAATCCCAATCAGTCTTCCATGAAAGTATGGGAAAATAATTAAGTTAAAGAAAAAGATATATACTATGCAAGTTATAACCGAGACAGTAAAGGGAATGACAATAACATCTATTAGGTATTTTACGTTTTTAATGTGAAAAATACGATGGAAAGACGAAATAAAATAAATAGAGCCCACTGAAACAGAGATTGGGCTCGCTACAACAGCACCCCAAAAGCCAAAAATCCGGACTAAAATTAAGCTCAGAAAAATATTCAGACTCATAGTCACAAGAGCGTAATGTGTCTCCTTTTCTGGATAGCCCAATCCTCTTACAATCATCACACCTGTTCCAGTTAAAATATTTATAGAAATGGATACGACCAATAATTGAGCAACAATGACAGATTCTGGCAAAAATTTACCTATCCAATAATTAATGATATGGGACGCAAAAAAAAATAAAAAAGTAAATATGGGTATAGTAAAAGCAAATATATATCTGGTGCCTTTAAAATAAATATTTTTTATGATTGCCATACGATTAGTTACACTCATTTCAGAAACGACTGGCACAAGTGCAGAGAAACCCAATCCCCCGATCATCCTGCCTATGCTAGAAATCTTTTGACCTACTTCATATACAGCGACTGCAGGCAAATTAATAAAGTAACCGATTATGGTCTTATCAACTTGAGTGTTTATCAGGTTGGCAAAATTGTTGATTTGCATTTTTATACCATACTTGAGCAACATTTTTGTTTTAAAGAAATTAAAATAATAAATTTTAAAATGTAAAAGACGTGTGTATTTTAATATATACAAAAAGCTTAACCCGTGAAGTATAAATACCTGGCCAATTAACGCATATATCAAACCGATCAGACCAAAGCCTGCACTTAGGAAATATACAACGAGAAAAGCATACGTGGTATGTGCAAAAACTAAAATAACGTTTGAAATGTGCATTCGTTGCATTCCATTAATTAGGGCTTGGAACACACTAAAAATATTTGAACATGCATATATAATGGATGCACTTTTAAATACAAAAATCGCTTCTGAAGCAATATATGAAGGGATACTGAACCACTCGATCAAAAATTGATTAAACAAAAATACGACAATAATGAGCGGCGAGGACACGATCGTGAGAAATGCCATTCCACTGAAGAGGACTCTGTTCAATAATTCATAATCCTCTTTCGAATAATACTCTGAAAAATATTTTAGAAAAGCAGAACTGGTGCCAAAGTCAAATGCTAAAAAAATTCCCATGAGCACGGAAACTAAAGCCCAAATCCCAAACTTTATTGTTCCCAAATTTGATAAAATATAGGGCAACAGGAGTAATTGAATTCCCGCTACTATAATTCTTCCTACACTATTAAATAAAGTGTTTCTAAAAAGTTTTTCCGTATTATTGTTCAAGCTTGCCACTCGATACCTTGTTTCAATATTTTTGCAGGAGAACCCGCAATAAGCAAATTTTCTCCACTAAAAGCTTTTGTAACTAAACTATTTGCAGCCACGACACAATTTTTTTCAATTTTACTTCCTTTCAATATTAAACTTCTTGCTCCGATCCAAATATGATCACCAAGAATAATCGCTTCATTTCTATTGATTTGTTGACCTTTGATCATAATCTTATGCAAATCAGTATCCATCACAAGTACATCCCAGGCAAATAAACATTGATCTCCGATATCAATATTATGATGGCAAACAATTGTACCTTCTGCGCTAATTCTAAAATCATGTCCTATTTTTAAAACCCCTTTTTTTTGAATCGAAATTTTAGAACCATGCCCAATGGCGGCTGATCCCTGAAAAACTATACATCCGTGGTGATCCCAAACCGTTCGCGAATATTTTTGGTCAAAAATTCCAACATTACCAAACCCTATTCTAACCATCCCCAAATTTATTGGGCCATTAATTATTAATTTCCCACTACAATTTTGAATATTGACTTTATACGAAAATAAAAGAGGTAATTTCTTTATACCAACCCAACCTAGATAATGCCAATTAAGGTATATACTTTTTGGAAGAGATAGTATAATCCGATATATTTTTTTCATGTTGTAGGTCATAACTAACGAGGTTGATATGTTATTTTTGCATTATATGAATTTTCTCCAACATAAAGAATCAATAGATAGGTACCTGCAGGGGGCGGAATATGCCACTCTAGTGGGCGTAACTGCAATCTTTTAGAACCTCTTGAAAGCAGACCAAGGGTTTGTGTGAATATTTTTTGACCCAATATATTGTATATACCCAGTGTTACATTCTGCTCGTTAAACAGAGTAAACTCTACATCAAGAGTTTCAGAAAATGGATTGGGGAAATACCTTACTACCGCTGGTGACTCGTCATTCATTTGTGGTATATTCACATAAACTTTTGGGCTTAGAATTGATTGATGAAACATCAAATGATCTGTAATATGCTTGTTCCAATAGGTCCAATTGTGGCCCCCTGAATTCTCTTTATATATATGACATAAATTCAATGAATCGCATATTGCTTCGAACTTTCTATTGTCCTCCAAAGCATAAACATCCTCAAGCCCACAATCAGTAAAAATAAATTTATTTTGCAGAACATTATCGGTCACCAAGTGAACAGCTGAATTTGACCTCCAAGCTTCTATATTACCAACCGACGTACCTAATAACTGGCATAATTTCCAGGGCTCAGCCATAGCCGGGTGATTCGTTAAATCGAGTATACCACTCATCGAAGAAGCACAAATAAACATTTCCGGATATTTTAAAAGTAATGTTATAGCACCATGCCCCCCCATAGAGAGTCCTGTCAAACCCAGTCTACTAATGTCAACATTAGTAGGAAATCGCTCTTTAATAAAAGGTATTAATTCATTAATAAAATAACTTTCATATTGTTTGCTAGAATCAATCGGACTGTCAAGATACCAACTGTATTTATCCCCATCAGGAAAGACCAGAGCCAAATTGTAGGATTTGGCTTCTGAGATTATGTTTGAATTGCTAATCCAATCATCATAATCACCTCCGGCTCCATGTAGAACAAAAAGCACGGGATAATTGCCATAATCTTCCGGCAAATATATATAAAATTTAATATTCTTATTTAAAAAATGGCTAAAATGCTCAAGTAATCTCAATTCTCCTGCAAAAGCACAAGATATCCAAAGAAATAAAAACAAAGTCCAGATAAACTTGAGTATATTTTTATCAATAGTTTGCATATATTAAATCCGACTAGTAATTTATTGAAAGCATAAAATTTGCCTGAAAGGTTTTAGAATTGACTAACTCGGGGTTTTCGAGGGTAGCCTCTCGATCCAAACAAAAATAGTCTAATGAGAGATTGACCCACATATTCCGTAAGAACTCCATTCTGGTTTCAAAACCAATATTTAAAACTTTACTCAAAGCACCCTCCAAGAATGGTGCTGAATCGCCATAATCAACCGGATTTGCAGGAACCAAAATATTTCCACCAACATTTAATAAATCTGTATTTTCCCCTTTACTTGATTGTTTTATTCGGGTCAATAAACCCAGCCATCGCTTGGGCTGAAAAGCAAATTCTACAAATAACTCCTTTGCATTTGGACCTAAATAGTGGCCCAATGGTGTATTATATTGAACATAGCTATTAAGCGGATTTTCATGTGAATAGGTATAGGGTCGAATATAACTATACTCCGCTCGCATTTCAAAATTTGATAATCGAAACGGATCCGCAATAAAGCACCCCATCATCCAGGCATATTTATTTCCATAATAATCTGATCCTAATTTACTTGCTTTGAAATCATCAAAAAGCACTTCGCCGTAGAATTTGGATCGCGCAACAGCCTTAAATTCAAAATCGAATCCTATCAGAGCGTTATCACGATCCCCCAGATAATGTTCAGCAGAGCGATAAAACATAAACGGATTTGCATACCCTGCTTCGAACATTCGACCACTGAATACAATGACTTCATGAATTCCCATATCGAGCCAAGACCATGGTGTAAATTCGAGACGGTGAGCAGTTAAAGCTTTTTGGGCATAATTTCCGTAAAAAAAATCGGGCTGGTAATGTTGCAGCCAAGCATAAACATGAGTAAAGGTTATCCGAGAAGTATGAAATTTCAATCGAAATTGATCATATGTAGTCGCTCGATCAGAAAGAGCTAGTTGACTCTGTGTTCCTGGTCCCCAACGATTATCATCTTTTCCAAACAAGATAGAAAAATGATTACTCGAAACCACACTGTAAGCTCGGGTCTCATCATGATAAATAAAATCTCCGTTGCCTTGTACAAATCCCAAACCCTTTTCAGTATAATTTTTTTGATTAGGATATTGCCTGCTACCCCATTCGCGAGTATCTCTGACATCGACCATAAAACCCACGTATCGCCCCAAAAATCCCCATAGCCTAAAACCATTGGTATCTTGAAAAACATACTCCCTGGCTTGCGAGGTGTCTGTATCAGCAAATAGTCGAGAACGAAAAAAAATCGGATCCCAATATGCAATTAGAGGATCATTAATAAATGAGAACAGATTACGATTATTTTTATAAATAAAATCCGGAATTATGGGATCCATTTTGCTTTTATGAAGCCACTTGAAAAAGCATGAATCGTACATTGTTTGATTCTCAAGGAAATCCTCTAATTCATCTTGGAACTCTATAAGCAAATAATAGAATTGCTCTTGATCAAGATTATTCAATTTTTCAAATTGATTCGGAGATTTGGAAATGAAGCGGAGATATCCAGCAATTTTAGATCGCGTCATAGGAAGAGTACCATTATGCACAGCAGGTATGATCTTTAATGTCTCTAATCGGTCTAGATAGTCATATACCCAATGATCAGACTGTACATAAATTGTTTGACCGTTTAAACAATAAGGACCTATGATCGCAAAAAAGATGATGAAATAATACTTCATAAAAATATTTTTCACATTTGTTTCATTGTTCACAACAACGAATAGAATCCGTCAATCTTGACAATTCCAATTTTTCATTTAACAAGGCATAAAAGGAAAATACACATAAAAAATAATATCCGGAATAGAATCTTTCCTCTGGAATGGGGAAAGCGAAAAAGTGTAAGGTTAAATATATGGAGCAAATCACAATTATAGCTAACCAGGGATTACAAATAGTTCTCATAATATTTTTTCGAATATCGTCGCGAACCACAAAAAAAGAATAAATAATCCCAATTAGATAAACCAGAAAAGATTCATTTATCACATGGTTTTTAAAACCATTGACCAAAGCTATCGCATATTGGTTTATTGTCAATTCAGGCGGCGCTGAAAGAGGATATGGCAAAATCTCCACAAATGTAAAGTAGAAAATAGTTGTCCAACCAGGGTTCTTCCAAAAAAATGCAATAAAAAAATAAACAATCAAAGAAAAGATCAAGGATAGAACAGGCCATAGTCGACTATATTTGTAAAATAAAAAAATATAGACCATTAATGGTATAGTAAACAAAATTAAATCAGTTCGAATGCCTAACAAAAGGGGTAAAAGAAAAAGTAACAGAAAAATTCTTTGAGTAATAAGTAAATATATCGATGTAATAACAGCTAGAAAAGCTAGGCCATCTGGTGAAGAATATCTAGCCAAATTGGGTATTCTAAATAACAAAAGGAATAAGGGGATTGTCAGTGCAAATGGCACAGAAAGAAAACGAATGGTTAAAAAATAAACAAGTAGCAAAGAGATCCCAATTGATATACCGGATATAAGATGTGTTGCAAACCCTATTTTTAACCCAACTTTTGAAAGCAAATATATAGAGCTTGTGTAAATGGGTCGAATTTGGTAAAAGACTAGTTGCTCCTCAAAAGCTGCTGGATTGGCACTAATTATCTTTCGATATTGATTACCGGTTGTTAATGCTATATATTCAGAGTCAGAAACCGTAGTTTTTAGCTGGGAAAAAGTATAATCATGTAAAAGCTTAACATCACTTGTTTCAAATGCTTTTGAAGCTGCGATATAGCCGATCATATCCCAGTTATGGTAAGGTGCAAAAATAGACAAGGTAAAACTAAGAAGAATTAAAAAGAAAAAGAGTAAAAAAATCAATAATCGATTTTTCATAGAAATGTCCGGCTATTGGATCGTATAGGTATTAAAGTTCATCTTTTTTAAAATATGGTCAATAAAATCATGTTGTACGAGATAGAGGATTTCAATCTTATGCATGTCGTCCAATGGAATTTCAATAATACGGGTGTTAGCTGGCAGTAAGCTTTCTTTAATAGTACTCAAAAAGAAAACTTGAGGATTTCGAGTCGATGAAACTGTTCTCAATCTCACTCTGGGCGGGCCGAGGACCAAGTTAACCTTTGATTCGAGTAAATACTCTAATGTTATAGTTCGAGTATGCCCTGGACGGCTTGAAAATTCAATGCCATTTTTTGCTACCCACCGATCATTCAAGCCTAACATATCAATTGTAGGTAGTTTAGAATAATATGGGATCGCACCTGCAGCAGTGGTAGCAATCCAAACAGGTTCTTTGGATTGAGAAAACAATTCGCCTAAAACAATGCCCACTTTTTTCCAATTCTCATCCTCTTTAGTTACATGAGCTTGTAACATCTGAATTGATTCTATACCATATGCTTCTCTGAAAAGAATAGCATGGGATAATGAAGAAATTAACAATAATAGCAATAATGACAGCCTTATTTTCCATTCGGCAATAAAAAATAGGATTTTTGATATAATGATCATGCAAAATGGGAGTATTGGAACAAACATTCTAAACTCCATAAAGTCCCCCCCAATTTTGATAATATATATAAACCATAGCAAAACAATAACGCCAAGCGCATAATCGTATCGATTGACCAGTATTTGTTTTATGAGTAAAATTGATAATATTATAAAAACAACAAATGAATATTCTCTAAAAAATATCCATAAATAAAGCAGTCCTCTAAACAAGATTTCTAGTGAGTTGCCTGTTGCTTTGACATAATATGTATTTGGCAGAATAGCACCATAGTAATTGATTTTGAATACCACCCATAACCCAACAATAAGCACTGATGGTAAAGTCAGCCAAAGAAGGGCAGATTTCAATTCATTTTTTTGCTGTTCGAAAACATTCCTCACAAAAAAGATGTACAAAATACCAACTATTATTAGCGAATCAGGTCTAGTCAGAATAGCCAAAGAAAATATAATTGATACTCCAGTTAAAAAAATCCAGTTAGTATATGCTTGATTCATAATAATCCGAAAAATTCCATAGGTTGAAACAACAAAAAGCAGGGTTTGTAGTTGTGTCTCAAGACCTCCTGTCATATAACTGATAAAAGAGTAATTGGTGCCAACAAGTAACAAGGTGAGTAGAGCAATAAATTCAGACCGGCTGTATAATAATGCCAGTTTAAATGTGTAAAATAAGGTGCCTACCCCAATTATTAAACCGATCACATGGCTCCACAATACAGGATCAAGTCCAGCGAACATTATGCCAGCAATAACAATAACCCACAAAAAATTAGTGTACCCCTCAACTCGATTGTCAGCTCCAGTATTCCAGCTTAGGCCAGTGCCATTGAGCAAATTTTCAGCATATCGAAAGGATATAAATGCATCGTCTTGAATAAATCGATTTGCTATGCCAAGCATAACAATAAAAAGAATAATTATACTAAACACTATTTTCTTATTTGATCCGATCTTTTGTCTTATAAAATTCAATTTGTATACCCTATCTCAGCAGATAAATATCTTAAATGGTAATTTATCTCAATATCCTTGCAATCACCTCACTTGCCCGGCCATCGCCATAATGTTCGCCACGCTCATGCACAGGATTGAATCCATGAATCGCCACCAGGATGGCATCGCGGTCGTTGCCGGCCAGTACATTCCAGCCATCGTGCACGGTTTCGACCCA
>WJKO01000058.1 GCA_014729055.1 Promethearchaeota archaeon
ATTAATTTACTTAGTAGGTTTTATGACGTAGATGAAGGATCCATTTTAGTTGATGGAAACGATTTAAGGGAAATAAATATTCATTCGTTAAGGAAGAAAATGGGAATAGTACTTCAAGATAATTATCTCTTTTCTGGAAGCGTCATGGAAAATATTAGATATGGCAGGCAGGATGCTACAAATGAAGAAGTGGTTGCAGCAGCTAAAAAGGTCGGAGCTCATGACTTTATAATGTCTCTCCCCAAACAATATGATACTGAAGTAGAAGAGCGCGGTAGCTTACTTAGTATTGGTCAAAAACAATTAATTGCCTTTACACGTGCTCTTATTCGAGATCCACCCGTATTAATCTTAGATGAAGCTACAAGCGCAGTTGATCCATATTCTGAATTAATAATTCAAGAGGCTTTAGAAGTTCTACTTAAGAATCGAACTAGTATTAGTATAGCACATAGACTATCCACAATAATAAATAGTGATAAAATATTTTGCTTAAAAGACGGTGAGATTGTAGAGTCTGGCTCTCATGGGGAACTCATAAAGAACCCCAACGGATTATACACACAGTTATTCACACTTCAGTTTAGAGATGCCTATAAATCAGAAAATGAAATCGAGTAGAGTATCAAAACTTCAAGCACTTAAACGGATTCATAAATTTTTAACTTTATTCAAGAACGACATGATTTTCAAAAAAACTATATTTAGCTATTTATTTAATCAAATAGAAAAGAATAATAGATGACAGATTAACCGGAGCCAATATCAACATGGGTATTATGAGTTTATTTAATTATTGGAGATTTATTGGGAACTTTTTTCTGAACAAAATATCTTCAATATTAGGTATTGATACTACAATTAGACCTCTTAATGCTCAAATTGAATTAACTCTACGTTGCAATGCTAGATGTAAATTTTGCAGTATATGGACAAAAGCTTACCAAAAATCAGTTACAGATCCAGAAATGACCACAGAACAAGTCAAGCGGATTATTGATGGATTAAATAAAATGCATATTACTGTTCTTAGTTTTACTGGTGGTGAACCCACATTAAGAAGTGATTTGGGAGAACTAATAGATTATGCCGCGAGTAAAGGGATGATGACTGGTATAGCAACAAACGGATATTTGCTGGAAGATCTTGTAAAAAAGGGTGCATTAAAGAACTTAGAAAATTGCATGGTTTCAGTTGATTTTCCAACAGCGGAACTTCATGATTATTATCGCGGAATTAAAGTTTTTGATAGAGTAGTTAAAGGTATGAGGGCAGCCCGTAAATCAGGAATTAAAGTATTAATCTCTACAACTGTTACAAAGGAAAGTTTACCCTACATGGAAGAGATGTGTAAATTTGCAACTAAAAATCATGCAATGATTGAGTTACTCCCGTGTGAAAACATTGTAAGGGAAGTCTTAGATGAAGCTTTAGAAGTGCAAAACATTGAAAAGGATTATATTCCGGATTTACATCAATGGGCTAAAGAAATAAGAAGATTAAAACAGAAATATCCGAATTTAACAACAGATGCACTTACTGCCCGGATTATTGAGAACGGCGGTTTTGGTCAATTTGCAAGATTTGGTCTACGAGAACGTTTCTTTATGTGGTATGTGACATATATGCCTTGTCATGTTGCTATGGCTTATTTATTTATTAAATACAACGGCGATGTGGTATTTCCATGTAAATTACATCCAATCTTAAGTGTCAGTGCCTTGAAATATCCAATCGAGAAAATCTATCATGCTCCTGAAGTTAGAAAAATACAACAACAGAAAGATACGTTTCCATTTTGCAGAGGTTGTAGATTAGGCTGCGCCATATCAACAAGTCTCCCATTTTATTGGTCTGGTTTGTATGGAAAATATATTGTTGCATTTCTCAAAGGTAATTTTTTCACCTAATTTCATCGAGTTTAAATTGATCAATTTCTAAAATAAATATTGAATTTAAAAAAAAAGTTGAATCATAAAATGGTTTCTGCAGATCCCATGGAATATTTGGTCGTGTTTTTAATTACTTTAGGTATGGTAATAGTTTCGAAATTATTTTCAAAAAAGTTCGGTTTAAACATGCAGCAGCAGATGGAGAATCAAGAAAGACTGCAAAATCTCCAGCAGGAGTTAATGAAAGCGCAGAGCGACCCAATGGAAATGCAACGAATACAAGCAGAATCAGCAGAATTAATGAGCAGCATGATGAAGAAACAGATGCTTCCAATGTGCCTAAGATCATTACTTTTCTTTGGGATCTTTGGTTTATTGGCGGCATTTTATGCAGGTGTTGAATTTGATAAGAATCCCATACAAATCTTTGGCCCGGGTTATGCTTCGTTATATTTTATGTACTCCATTGGGTTATCTTTAGTATTCTGGGGTATAAAAAAGATAATCAGAGCAATTAAACCAGAACTCAAAGAAAAGGATGAAAAGTTTGTAGATCATGCGAGATTACTAAAATCTCATATAAATGTTGCTCCAGAACCATCTTATGGTAACCTCGAAATAGATAGAACTGACAAAAAACACCTTGAATTAGATTCTGAACTTAAAACACTCCGTAATGATCTAATTGCAAAGAAGAAAAATGGGGAATTGCCGGCTGATATTGACATAGATGAAGAAATTAATAGAATGAAAATGGAGAAATTAGAACTCTTATCCCGAGAAAAGGCTGGAGGGATGGGATCCCAACTAGGAACTATAATCGAAAAAGACATAAAAACAAAACCGAAAAAAAAGTCTTGGAAACAGCGATTAGCAGAATCTGATGAAGAATAGATTCAAAAATTATTAAAAAATTGCCCTATTTTTCATAAAAACCCAGATTTTCAAAATTCTTTAATATCATAGTGACTATCTAAGAATTAGATATACTTATACAAATAGCTTGTTTTAAAAATTAACGAAAACTAGCATACATCTTAGATGTGATTCATAAATGAAAAATAATTTATCTTCAAAAATCAAGACTAATTTAGGAATTATATTTAAGAGTAAATTGCTATACGTTGGTATATTGATAAGAATCGTAAGTCTAATAGTTACACTTTCATTAAATAAAGACTTAAACGATATGAATGAAGTTCTTATCTTGGCAATACAACGTCTTTTCAACGGTCAAAATCCTTATGAAAACGGATATGAATACCTTCTGTCCGTATGTGAAGATGAATGTGTAGTTTATAATTATCATTTAGGATATCCTCCGGTATTATTAATTATCTATTCAATTGTTATGATTTATCCCGAGATGTGGGGTGTTTGGCAATTGAATATAGTAATATTTGCTTTAAACGTTATTTTCGACTTTTTATGTGTATATCTTTTATTCGATAAGGACAAAAGACTTGGAAATTGTATCATGGGTGTATATTGGAGTATTCCGTTTTTTTCCTATGCTGATTATGTCACATTTTATTCCTTAATCTATTTGCTCGTGTTCTTGACCATATATTATATTGATCAACCCTTGAAAAGCGCATTTTTCATGTTCTTATGTATTGGTTCTTATCATCTCATGCTTCTTATGTTGCCTGCATTTATTGCATATTATTTTAGATCTTATACTGATAGAGAAGAGAGCGTAGAAATTTATAAGAAGCGATATGATGCGCATAATAATCAAAAATTTACCATTAAAGAGAACTTTTTGGCATCCATTAAGATCAACTCATTGAAAAATGCCTTTAATAGAATGATGAGAGATTTAAAGAGTAATGGCTGGACGATTATGAAAAAGATATGTTTGGGTTTATTACCAACAGCTTTAATCATTTTGCCATTCATTTTATGGGATCCTGCTGGTTTTAAGTATCATCTGTTAGATGCAAATGCCGATCGGTATGACCTAAGCAATATAAAGGGATATGTCTTTGCAATTGTGGGAATTCTTATATTTTGGATAATATTTTCATTTATTATAACTCTGCTAATAGAAAAACAATATATTGCTAAGATCTGGGTCGTTAGCGCCGTATTTATCACGTTTATAATATTATCATGGTATCTTTTAGTAAGCACGGATTATGAATATCCTCATTATTTCGGTTTAATACTACCA
>WJKO01000629.1 GCA_014729055.1 Promethearchaeota archaeon
GTCGAAAGAAGAAATACGAAATTCATTCCATATTATAAAAAATGAAATTCAAAAAATTACTCAAGGTGTTTCCGATAAAGAATTTTTTGAAATCGTTAATAAATACGCTCAACCCTTTGTTCCTGAAGATTTTAAACCAAAGCATCGTCAGAAACAGCAATTAAATGAATAAAATGAGAGTATTTTCGCTCAATCATCATATCTCCTACTTTTAATTACGGTTTATTAATAACTATAACGGAACCATTAGAAATACAAATTTTCATCTCAATAAAAGATATACCTTGACTCAAATAAGTACTTACATCGTGCATTTATCTCCAATGATTACATTGGACTTAGACATATTTTCAATGTAAACCTGTGAACCAATAATACTATTATTTGTAATTATGTTTTTTAAATGAGTGTTCCTTTCAATAACACAGTTTTCTATTATGGAATTCTCAATATAGCAATCTTTTCCAATGGAAACATAATTTGAGATCACAGAATTTTTAATTGTACTATTCTTTCCAATGTGTACATAATTTTTTATCAGAGATTTATCGATTGTTATATTTCTACTTTTAAAATTGTTGCTAGTGACTGTTTGATGTTCTAAAAGATATTTATTTCCTTTTAAAAGGGCAGAAGGTTTTCCAAAATCCAAAATTCCTTTTTTCAGCTCAACCGCAGCAATTTTATGACCACTATCTATTAAATATTGAAGACTTTCTGTCAAGTAAATCTCTTTTGTCTGTTCATTTCTCTGGTCTAATCGCTTTTTCAGATTTTGAAACAATGCCTGAGTAGTCGTATAAGAAAACGCATAAATTCCCGCTATGGCTAAATTTGATATGAATGTTTTCGGTTTTTCTACCATTTTTGTTATAATATTATTTTCATCCACATCAACAATCCCATAGGAACTCGCTGCTTCCTTGGGAACTTTCATGACCGTGATAATTCCATCTACATCTGATTCATAATATCGATAAAGAAGATATGAATATTCATCAAGAAGTATCATATCACCTAAAAAAATTAAACATCCTTCCCGCTTATTCTCGTCTGGACTAGAGATTTCTTTTTCTTCAAATTTTTTATGCGATAAATAAACCGCTTCTCCTAAACCCCAATAATAGGGAATATCGTCTCTATAACCTCGAGGAGTTTGTTCGATGAAAGTTAGCTGAAATTTATCAGAATAATGCTTTTCAATATAATCTATTATTTGATGTTTTTTGTACCCCACGATAAGAATTAACTCTGTACTATGATCAAATGTATTTAAAAATTTCGTTAGGATATGATCCAATACTGTTTTTCCCGCCACCCTCATAAATGCTTTCGGCTTACTGAGTGTAAACGGACGCAACCGAGAGCCGATACCCGCAATCGGACCAACTATCTTCATGTATCTCTAAACCTCTTTTTCAATGATAATAAGACATACTTATTTCGAACAATTCTCTTAAAATCTAATTATTAATATGGGTAAATTTTGCTTTGTTAAAGTATTTTTGTCATTTTACCATGACTTCCATTTCAAGCTTTTTGAATATGACTTTAGGCATTCATAGAATGAACTATCATATTAAATTTCTCTTAAAAAATAAAATAAGAAAAAGAGTAATAAATTGAGAATATTAATATAAAGAAAAATAATGGTTATTTACAATCCAATAAATAAGAGCTTTTCAATAAATTCATGTATCTTATCCTTGTTATCACCGAGAACCTTGTCAATGGCAACCTTCGCCTTTAATGCTAATTGAAGTCCTCGTACAATAAGGTTTTCAGTTGTGTCGTTAAATACAGAATCTTTACGTTTTGAAAAATGATCTACCCGCTTAATAATGGCGTCTTGATATTCTTTCGCAGTAGTAGGACGAAGATCCACTAATTTCCTTACCTTTAATCCATCCTCTGTTGTTATTACTTCTTGAGACATCTATTTTTCACCTACTCCTTTTTTTTCCCTTTTTTAGTTCCACCATTATAGGCTACTTCGGGATGAATATCTTGCTGAACTTCATGCTCATCCAAAACTCGTTCGCCTTTTGAGGTATCAAATTCGTTTTCAACTTTAGAACTCATCTTTCTGGCAACCATTTTTTCTATTTTCGAACGATGAATCGTGTTCATAGTACAAAATGGTGCTTCAAATACGGATCCATCAGGCATTGCCACTCCAAAATGGACAATACATCTTTTTGTACGCTCGATATTCATATTATACGCATCTTGAAAATGCATTGAACTGATGAGCAGAGAACCGTGAGTAAACGCGCTTACACTTTCCCATTCTCCGTTTAAGACCATTCTGGTAAACATCTCTATGAGTTTGCCGGGCTTTTTCGTGTATTGCAGCAAGCCCGCCACAAATCTCGCCTTTAATTGTTGCTTATCTACCCAGTTAAGTCCCTTATCTAAAGTTTTTCCAAAATCTCCCAACATGTTCTCAAAGACAGTAAGTGGCTCCTTTTCTTTGTGTTTAATTTTTGCCCAAAATTTATTAGAAAAATCTACAATCTTTAATGGATCAAAATATTCCATGATAGGTACCATCTCATTCGAATTGGGGTCAACAACGAGATATGTAGCAAATCCACAGTCGGGATGGCAGGTAAATTCTATAGGCTCAACATCAGCCAAATATGAAATAGTTCTTCCCAATTCTACGATGGTTGTTAAAGGATACCAGGCATTTTCGATACCAATTTTTCCGTTCGTTTGTCGATCTACTTCTTTAATGACATCTGCATTTGTAATCCGTATATCTTCCATTTCTTCAACCGTTATCCGTCCACATAAAGAAACCGGTTGATATACTATACCTCGTACCACATCAATGTTATCTATAGCATATTGGATTACGTTTCCAATCTCTAAATCTGTAATCCCTTTCACGACGGTTTGTACCAATACTACTGAAGTTAAGCCCGCTTTACGACAATTTTCGATTGCGCGTTGTTTATATTTACTTAAGTTCTTGATGCCACGAGTTTTTTCTAATGTCGCATCATTAATTCCGTCAAATTGAAGATATAAGGTGTCTAAGCCTTTTTCAAAGCATTCTTTGGTATATTCTAAGCCCCCTTTTTTTCTTTGAAATCCATAACCATTAGTCGCACAAATTACTTCTTTAAAGCCGAGATCCTTTGCCATCTTACAGATTTCAGGAAAATCAGCGCGAACAGAGGGTTCTCCTCCCGTAAACATTATTGCGGGAGCAGGAATTTCTTTACTTCGAAAATGCTTCATCACACGTTCAATCTCTTCCAAAGATGGCTCAATTAAATAGCCAGCTTTCTTAACATTCGCATAACAGAAGTTACAATTGAAATTGCAGCGATTAGTTAAATCTATTAAGGCTAACGAGCAAGTTGATAAATGTTCATCGCAAAGTCCACAATTATAGGGACATCCACGGGGATCCTCAGCTTTACAGTCAGGGGCATTCGCCTCTCCATTTTTAAGAAATTCCCATTCAATGTTCCCATCTTTGTCGCGTTGTGCGTAATGAGTCCACTTATAATATTTTGCAGAGGAGCTAATTTTATCCTTGAATGGTCCATGTTCTGGACAAGTTTTTTTCATCCAGATTTCGCCGTCTTCTTCGACAATCTCGGCATCGATTTTATCGAGACATTCAGGACAGACACTTTTCGTTTTAGCGTAGTATTTTTCATTCAAAATATCGGTACCGTCTAAATGATACATCTTACTTCACCTATTTTTTCAGATAAAAATGTTTGTTTAATTAACTATTTATTTAAATAAAATAAAATGAAATTTAAATTCTTTATATAAAATCCTAATA
>WJKO01000005.1 GCA_014729055.1 Promethearchaeota archaeon
AAGCAATTCATTTAGAAATAAATTAGTAGAAATAAAGGGGTATTTCTATTCAGTTTGCAGGTTATCGACTACCGAAATTCTTGGAAACTCAAATTGACAAGGCAGTTTCAATAGATTTCGAGGTTAAAAAGTTAAGTTCAGAAGATTTAACCAACGAAAATTATAAATCACTAAAATTTTCGTTAGAATTCAGTGGAATTACTATCCTTTATGAGCGAAAAGTGCTTTCAAATAAAGCACCTGTAATCCCAGATATTCAATATTTATTTGGATTCGAACCAGTTGATGGACTTTGCATTTTTGCAAAAAACAAAGTACATAAAGAAGTGCTCTGTGATGGGAAATTATTTCAAGTCCTCAGAAATTCCAATTCATTTGTGCATAGTTTACAATATTTACTCGTAGAATCAGACGAATTTAATGTTTGGTCTTATTTACCCTTGATTGCAGAGTTAAAAGATGATAGCAATACCGCATCTACACTAGAACTAAGAACGAAATTGTTTATGGATTGAAAAAATTTTCTTTATATTTATACCGAATTACCTGGAGAATTTTATTCATTGTTCTATTTTTAATTTGTAACGAATTCATAATGGAGTTATCAAATGGTTGTTCTATAACATATCTGAATTGCTCATATGATTTCTCTAATAATTTTTTAATAGACCTTTGCTGCATAGGATTTATTCTTTTTAAACTCACCGCCTTAGCACCATCAAAATATAGAGATTTCAGTATTTCCGCACAAGAATCATCAAGATGAGAGAGAACGGTTTGCAATTTTGCTTCTCTTGGATCCATAATACTGAATTCTATATTTTTAATCTGTTTTAATTGTTCTGCAAGTAATTTTTTAGCTTTTTTAAGATAAGTTAGTTTTTTCCCGATGAAATTTTTTGTGTAAAGCCCAAAAGGAGTGAAAATTTTAGGGATAAAAATATTAATACTAAGTTTAAGACCATTATATGGAATTATGTTACCTAATTTTTGATAAATTTCTTTCATTAATGCTGGGATTGCCATTAAGTCCTCTTTTTTCTCGAATGGTAGTCCTATAAGGAAATAGAATTTAATGGATGTAAATCCCATTGAAAAGGCTTTTGAACACAAATCTATTATCATTCGATTCGAAAATCTTTTTCCAACGCCATGGCGCAGTTTATTTGAACCCGTTTCTGGTGCTATCGTTATGGATTTCATGTTTCCTTTTCTTAGAACCTTTAAAACTTCATCACTTGTTTTATCAATTCGTAAGGATGGTACCATTAAGTCATATCCTTTCGAAGTTGCATATTCACATATTTCGACAAATTTTGGGTGGTCTAACACGGATGAACCAATAAATGTCACTTTATGCGCCGGAGTATGTAAAATACCTTCATCTATTAGTTGTTTCAAGGTCCCTATTGATCTGTTCCGTAAAGGACGGTTTAAAAAACCCGTCATGCAAAATCTACATCTATGGGGACATCCTCTATTGATTTCAAGGAGAAACGTCTCGCCAAAAGCTAGTAAATTCTGATCATTGTTAAATTCGGGTACAATCTGATGAACTGGTGCTTTTGATTTATCCAATTCTTTAAAAATACGATATTGAATAGGATATATGTCAGAATAGGAATCAAGCGTAGTATTCTTCTTTTTCAGATAATGCATAGAGATATAGGAAATAAGCAGATTCGGTAATTTTAATAAATCGGTTAAGCAACCAAGCGTATTGTGCCGCAACTTGGAATTAAAATGCGATAAACTGTCTGTGTTTTTCAGCAAAATTGATAAAAAATCATCGATAATCGGCTCAAAGTCTCCAAAAATAATCATATCTAAGAAAGGCATTAAAGCAAGAGGATTATTTCTTATACAAGATCCACCCGCTATAAGTAATGGAAAATCCTTGTTTTCAATTTCAGCTCGTTTCTCAGTCAAGAAAGGATTACCTAGTGAATCAAGGATCCATAACACATTGAAATAATCTAGTTCATAATGAACGCTAAAAGCTATTACGTCAAAGTCGGCAAGCGGGGTTCTTGTTTCAACAGACCTCATTGACTTCTTATCCAGATAAGGAATTTTAGTATTTTTTGAATAGAGCGGGTATTTTACATTGGCTGGTAAAAAAAACCGTTCACAGCGAATATAATCATTTGAATTAAAAAGAGAATACAACAAATGAATAGTATAGCTCGACATACCGCTATAATAATGATTTGGAAACACCAATGCGATTCTCAGTTGTATATTTTTATCAGAAAACGGCATTCTATTTTTTTCTATGATGGGCAAGATAGTCTCAAAACATATTCGGTTTAGTTTTTTATTTTTTTAATCTGCTTATAGACCTTCTTCATGACCTCCACGATCTGTCCTCTTAGGACCATTTGAGCTTTATCATCAAGATCAGTTGGAGAGTTATTAATTATAATAAGTTTCGCACCATATTTTAAGGCGTATAATGGCAGTTGATTTGCTGGCGAGACCATTAATGATGAGCCGATAACAATAAAGAGATCGGATTTCTCAGACTGTGCTACACTTTCAATCCATGCACCTCTGGGCAAGTTCTCTCCGAAGAGAACTACATCAAGAATTAATTGACCCCCGCATTGTGGGCAGGTCGGCGGAAGATTATCATCTTCTGGTTTATGTTTTTGAATAATCTCTTTTGCGTCAAATCTTCCGTGGCAAACCACGCACATAAATTCAGTAGCATCTCCGTGAAGTCTCATGGGCAGAGGACTACCAGCCCTCTTATGAAGTCCATCGATATTCTGAGTGATTAAAGCCTTAACAATCTTCATCTCTTCTAATTGTGCGATGATTTTATGTGCTTTATTGGGTTTAGCTTTAATGATTTTAGGACCTATCTCACGCACAATTTTCCAAAAGATCTTGTGATCTGTGAACATTTTCATCGATTCAGAGGGGGTCATCATACTCCATAGTCCCGTTTTAGGACTCCGGAAATCTGGTATTCCTGATTCCGTTGATATACCCGCTCCAGTTAAAATAACAGCATGTTTTGAGTTTACTAATAAATCAGCTGTTTTTTTAATCATCTCTTCAGTAAATTCTCCAATCGATTCCCTATTCAATTTTAATGAGTCACGCCCTTGAAAGATCTATCCTCTTAAGTTTGTAATGAATCTTCAGTTTTTAAGTTTTTAAGTTAAAATTTTTAAGTTTTTATTCAGTAGAATTTATTTTTGATTTCATCAGATAGATGATTCCAGATCAAATTAAAATATTCATCAAATAATTCATTTACAATAGAATTGTACGAGTGTCGGTTCTTATATATTTTCAAAAGCACAGGCAATGTAACATCGATTATATCATGATAGGGAATAAATTTCAAAGATCGCCATTGTTTGATGAGATACATTAATAATTCATGAATATGTTCATTTTCTAAACGTTTAACACACCGTTTGATTAATTTAATGATGTCTTCTTCTATTTTTTTATCAAATTGCTTCTCAAATAGATGATAAACTCTGAGTAAACTTAAGATAATTTTTGGATCTTTCAATCTAAGATTATCCTCAACAACCTCTTTTATCATTTCAAAGGGCTGTTTCTTTTGGATATCTAAAAATTCATGGGAAAAATTCCTAAGCAAATGTTCCAAGTTTTCAAACGCAACATATTTCAGGCGTTTATTTCTCTTTGTTGTGATTTTACAGAGGGTTCTAAACAAGGTTTCTCGTTGAGGCTGCGTTAGATAATCAAGGGTTCTATTTAATGCATTGATCCCTTCCTCCACTAAATATTCATCATCAATTTGAATAAAATCGATTAGCTTTAAATATATATCCCGTTGATCGTCTTCTGTGAAAAACGAAAACATCTGTGTAAAAAAATCTAAAGCACTTAAGGCGATTTTATAGTTTTTCTTTTCAAATAATGCCGCATAAAATATCATTAAGAATTGTTCCTTAACTTTAGGCTCAGAATCTATGAATAAATTTCTTATAATCTTCAAGATTTCTATTTTTTCGTCTGATGGAACCGAAATTAAATGATTAAACA
>WJKO01000630.1 GCA_014729055.1 Promethearchaeota archaeon
CAGTTCCTTGATGTGGATGTTCCTGCAAGCCAGATTTTAACACCGTTTCCCAAGACAGAGATTCGCCAAGAACTACAAGAAGCGGGATTAATTACCAACGAATTTGATTATAGCAAATATCATGGCTTGTATGCGAACGTACGAACAAGACACGTTGATTCTAAGACATTACAATATGAAGAACTAAGGACGTATTATAAATACTACCGCCCTCGATGGTTTCGAACTCGTTTAAGAAGAATTGGGGTTCTGAAAAGATACTATCGATATATATTTAAAATCTTTAAGAAATATTACAAGCTCGCATTAAAGTCATGGTATAATGAATATAGAGCAAAAAAACTAGGATTGTCTTCTGAAAATGCAAGTAAAGTATCTATCAAGCAATTTGAATATTTTAGAGATGTTAGATTAAACTCATTATTGAAGAAATAGATTGAATTTGACCACAATCAGATCTTGTTTACCTATCTATTTACCATTTATCAATTCGTTTTCAAATTGTTCTTATTTAGCGTAAACATTAGATTTAAATCTTCAAATTCTTATTCTTTTCTGAAAAATATCGAAATGGAGTAAGAAAAAATGAGCGAAGAAAATGTAAAAGAAGTGGAAAAATCTGCTGAATCGACAAAACGAGGAGGCGGAATCGATAAGCCAAAAAGAGACGCGATATTATACGGGGTTCTGGGAATCAGTTTTATAGTAACAATGATCGTGAGGAATTTTCTACCTTTTGGCATCACCTTTATGGCATTATTGATCCTTAATTGGATTTTCGATTACCTGGATAAGAAAAAAGCGCCTAAGAAGCAAAAAGAGCCATTAGAAGAACAAACGCGGATGGAAAAAAAGGTTGCAGGTATAAGACAAACTCAAAGAAAGATTGGTGTAATATTTGGTGCTCTTATTATTGTTGGATTTTTATTGATGCAATTCATGGATGAAGGTTTCTATATAACTGTTGCATTTATACTAATCGGTACTGTTATAGCAATCATTCTAACCAAGAAGGAACAAGCAGCAATTGAGGAAGGACATATTCTGGAGCGAAAATCTACAAGAATTCAATATGTAGATGTATTTAGAGGTCTTGTTGTTATTTTTCTGATTATATCTGTTCTTACATGGGATTTATCTGGTGTAGTTGGAGATCCAAACACTCCACCAGTCGGCCCGACCTATTTAAATCACGGATGGAAGTTCTGGGAGCTAGATGGTTGGCCTGATATGATAACTATTATAGATATAGGCCAGCAGATACTGATGTTTATCGTTGGTTTCGTTGGTGCAATTGCCTTCTATAAACATGAGGAACGAGATGGAAAGTCAAAAGCGATACTGCATTTAATCCGAAGATTTCTTGCATTAATGATCTTGTCATTCTTGTATGATGGTGGATTAATCGATGGTGAGATGGATTTGACTCAATGGAATATGTTTTCTACATTTTGGTATGGAACTTTCGCTAACTTAGCTTGGGGCACTCTGATCTCGATTCTACTTGTTTCAGTTTTAAAGCAGAAACCCGATAAAAGATTTTTAATAGCATGTATAATTTTCACAGCCCATGCAATATTGTATTCTTTTGATACATTGCATACTTGGGAGCTTCGTGTAGGTGCTGATTCTTGGAAGATTTGGGAAGTGCCCTGGAATACGATCAATCACGTTGCAATTGCAATAATGGGAACATGTACGTATGATTGGAGCCAGCAAAAAACCGAGGATGAACCCTATAAAGGATGGACTAAGAGAATTTTACCAATCGGTTCAGTAATGTGGGCGGGAGTCTGGTTACTTAATTTCTTGCAACCAGCACATCATCAAACCTCAAATACTACCTTATCTCTTATGGCTTGTGCGACCTCAATGTGGATTCTCTTCCTATTCAATTTAATGGATAAAGTGAAATTTAAGGTTCCTTTACTCGCGGATTTGGGAAGAAACTTACTGATAATGTTTATTATGTCCGATCTTTGGAATAAAATGATTGATCTTGTCGGTAAAGATGCCTTTAGAGCCAGCGGACTGCTTTCTATGCTATTGGTTGGTATTGTTCCGATCGTTGTGCAATTCATGCTTGCGTGGAGTTTGAATAAACTTAGAGTGACCATAAAATTCTAAATAAAATCCAAACAAAACTAAATAAAATAAATCAGTTCCAAATAAAATCTTAAATTCTATCTTTCTTTTTTTAATAATAGATTTGATGAACAAACGAGATACTCTTATATTATCTGCTGCAGTGCGATGTTTTCCGCTTTGGTTAAGAAAAAGCCATAGAAAGTCAATTTCAGTGAACATTGATCCAGCCACTCTAAAGCTGAGTCAAGATCTCCAACAATCTTTGGCAAATTGGTCAGCGCAATGGGAATCGCGCTATCAAGTTGATGACCAAAAAGATATTTACCGCGAGGATAGTGAGAAGTGGGAAAACTTTAAGCAAAAAGGAAGAAGAATTCTTAAACAATTAGAAAAAGAAGTCGGGGAAAAATATGAAATCACATGTAATGAAGATCAAGTTAAGATAAATCATAATTAGTGCTTCAAATAAGTATAATTATGAATACAATCGTAATCTTATGTGATAGTTTCCGCGCCGATCATTTGGGTTGTTATGCCGATTTTATTTCACAAGATAAAAATATGGGGTTAGGTCCCGAGCTGCCGGTTTCAACCCCTAATCTGGATAAATTGGCGGGTGAAAGTGCACTTTTTTATCATGCATATCCGGAAGGTGTGCCTACATTGCCAGTAAGGTCATCATTATTTACGGGACGCGTATTATTTCCATTTCGCGGATGGCAACGTTTGGAAAGGTCGGATACTTTAATCTCTGAAGTTTTAGGTGCTGCAGGTCTTAATACTGCGCTAATTGCAGATACATATCACATGCGCTATTATGGTTATAAACGCGGATTTAAATACAATAAATACATTCGCGGCCAAGAATATGATATCGCTTCTTGTATTCTGCGCACTCCATTTATTGATACCTCAAGTTGTTATCGATATCGTCAAGATTGCAGTCTCCGCGAAAAAATTATGCGGTATTTCATGAGCAAACAAACTATAAACAACATGCGAAAACGAATCACGAATGGAATCTTTAATACTATAGAAGATACCTATGTCGCCCGCACATTTAATGCCGCAAAGCAATACTTAGAGAATCAAGACGATAAAGACAACTTATTTCTCTGGGTGGATAGTTTTGATCCACATGAACCTTGGAACCCCCCAGAACCATTTGCGCATAAATATAATCCAAATTATGAATCTATGGATCTTATTTGTCCCCATCCAGGTGAGGTAGGAGACTATATTAATGAAAAAGAACTTTATAACATCCGCTCATTATATGCTGGAGAGGTAGAACTTGTAGATAAGATCGTAGGAGATTTCATTACGTATTTACGAGAACGGGATTGGTTGGATAAATCGCTTCTAATTTTCATCTCCGATCACGGAGAACCACTTGGTGAGTCTCATGGTAAACGCCATCAAGGAATCTTAAGAAAGGCAAGACCTTGGTGTTATGAAGAGTTGATGCGGATTCCGCTTCTAATTAGACATCCTGATGGACATGGTTCGGGCAAGGAATTCAAGAATTTTGTGATTACATCAGACATCATGCCCACTATTCTGGATTTTCTGCATGTAAAAAAACCCAAAACCATTGATGGATTAAGTTTAATTCCATTACTAAAGGAGGAACAAGATCATACAAGAAATAAGGTTATATTAGGATGGCATGGATTTTCAACGAACCTCCGTACTTATGAATATAGTTATCATAATTGGACTGAGGATCCTCCCGAATTATATAACAGAAAGGGAGATTTGTACGAAAGAAAGGATAAAATCGAGGAAAATAAGGATTTGGCAAATAAATTTCAACAAGAGATTGAAGAATATGTAAAGAATATCATTGCGAAACATCCAGAAGATAAAGTTAAACAGATAGATCAATTCTATCTTTTTGATAAAAAATTGTAGAGAAGACTTGGATTGAGAGTGGATGAATATAAGCGAAGAAAAGTTGCCTTGTACATGTGATGTATGTATTATAGGCGCAAATATTGCGGGTTCATATTTGGCGTATCTTTTAGCGCAAAAAGGCATTGACATAATTGTTGTCGAAAAGAATCGAGAAACAGGATTACCGCTTCGGTGTGCAGGTATTATTTCCCAGAAATTGGCAAGTATTATCGACTTAGATAGAAAAATCGTATTAAATAGAGTACAAACTGCTCAGATTGTGGCCCCAAACAATCTAAAATTAGAATTAAGGGGAAAAGAACGACCTTTTATAGTAGACCGTGTAAAATTAGATAAATCTTTTTATGAGAAAGCGAAAAATTTAGGAGTTACATTTCTCTTCAGAGAGAGATTTTTAACATATCGAAAGAAAAAGAGTGATTCCCTAGAAATTAGAACGTCAAAAAGGAAAATCTATTGTCAAATTATTGTTGGTTGTGATGGTCCGCACTCAAGGGTAGCGAAATTAAATGGCGTTCGGCAAAAATTAATTACAGGAATGCAGATTCGGGTTAGATATAAATGGCCCAAAAATTTCGTGAAGATGATATTCAATCCAAAATGGAAAGAACTGTTTGGTTGGATTATCCCTGAAGGTAATGGAATATGTAGAATTGGAATGGGCGCTTATAATAATCCTGGAAAAAACTTTCGCGAATTTCTTGTGAATCTCAGTATAAAAAAGCCCGATATAATAGATCATCAAGGAGGGATGATTCCGTATGGATATATTAGACATATAGCGTTCGAAAGGACATTACTACTGGGTGATGCCGCATGTATGGTAAAGGCAACCACTGGGGGTGGAGTTATCATGCTGCTTAGTAGTGCCGGATACGCTGCTAATTCTATACAAAAATCACTTAATGCAAGAGATTTTTCCAAAAAATTCCTTATAAGACATTACGAACGAAAGGTTAAGAAAAAAATTGGATTAGATCTTAAAATTCATTATTTAATACGTTTTTTATTAACTCAAATGAGCGTCGATGACCTTAATCAGTTATTTAGATTGATAAAAAATAATAAAAACATTCAGAACATAATCGAAAATTATGCAGATATGGATTTTCCGAAGAGCATAATAATAAAAATCTTGCTAAATAGAGATTTCATACTATATCTCTTCAAGATGATCGTTAAGAACTTGAAAATCCTTCCTGACATCGCAAAAATACTTATTGGTAATTATAGACCGAAATAGGATTCTAAAGATATACTATGTTTCACTTTTAATTTTTGCTTTTTTTGTCGCCCGACAAAAGTCCTTAAAATTTGTTGAATTTTGTCGCCCGACAAATTAAGGTTTTCTAGCAACCTCCGACATAAAATTCCTATTTTTTTCTTAGCAATCAGTATTTCTCCTAACTTACTAAAAATGGACTTATCGTTATTCATTTAAAGAAAGTCAACAAAGTGAATTTGGATATTATGGTCTATTTGCAGATTATTGTCGGCTCTATCCCAAAGTATTTCCAAAGATTCACACTCTGACAACAAAAGATTGACGAAATTAAAGAAAATACCTTAAATATGAATAAAACAGAGTTTAAATTGTGTGTGTTCGTGTAACATCTGCATAGTACTTGGATGTTCTATGGATTATTAACATCATCTAAGCAATATGATCATGATGTTACATACTTAGGAAAGTTATCATAACGTTGGTGATCTAGTGTGGACTATCTTCGATTCTCCTTGAGGATCATGAAGTCACTCAATCTCACGAGAAAACGAATTCGGAACTTTCCATAAGTAATAACATACAGGTGTGTGTAAATATGTATAATCAAATGTTTAAAAAGTATCTGTTAAAAAAGGATTTCTGGCAAACAAAAAGCGCTGATGGTACATGGTTCATAAAACATGACCCAATCTACGGCGGAATTTATGCCAGATTGTTTCAAAAGGGTGTAGAAATACAATATAATAATGAAAGAAAAGTCTTCACAAATTTCAATGAGCTTGATGCCTATCTCGATAGAATTTCCGTAAGGGATGAATACGATGACAATCAGAAGTTTTTGAACTTAATCAACAGAAGAATGACTTCTAAATGGTTACGTTCATCGCTGCCATTGTAATTTTCATATACTTTCATAGACAACCCAAACTCTATCTATTTTTTACCTCTATTTTTTATAATTTCCCTCGAAAAAGCCTTATAATAACAATGCTCAATGCTGAAAATCTTTATATTTTTTTAAGCAAACGATTAAAGGATTATTTAATTATTATTTATATATGTTTTGTGACTCTGATGATGTCAATATTTTTGAAAATGAACTCTTGGAGGATCATAGAGACATTTTACAATCTACTACGATATTAAACGATCCCAAAGTCTTTAAGAAGAAGTATGGTCTTAGAAAGCTAATTGAAATCAAGCACAAGTTAGAAAGACACATTTACTTAGAGGAGAAAGCCGTATTTCTTTATACTGACTTAAGCGATAAACTTCCAAAAAAAATATTAGATAAATTCACAGAACAGCATAAACGACTACTCGTTGAAATAAATGAAGCTATTAAACATGCTAAAACTAATAAATTCTATGAACTGGATAATTTCATTAATATTAGCAAAGAACATATAAATTCAGAAGTTGAGACTATTTATAAAGGTATTAACGAATGTTTAGATAAAGATGATCGTAGTAGGATACTCAAATTGATAAATGAAGACGCAATTTTAGGTTATTATCCCTTGGATGAATTGAGGGAATATATAAAAAAAGTAAAGGAAAAAGTACCGAGAACTTAAAAAGTAGGTCTATGATTGAGGAATTTAGATTTTTGACTAGGAAATGAGTTCCGAGACTGACACACGTTTTCTCAAGCGTTTTTTTGACATCTCATCTTCAAATAACACGTCGATTTCTTCAAATGCTGGTTCATTGGCTTGAATATTTTTAATATCATATCTACACAATGGTACTCCGTCAACTTCGCCCCTAAACAATGCATCGACTTGTTTTTTCATGTCTGCGCTGATTTCACGTGCAATTTCATAGTCTTCAGCAAGATTAGGATCCAAAAATACAGGTTCTCCTATTCTTACATGACATTTACCTTTGAAAAAGACACGTTTTCAAATAATTGCCATCGGAATATAGGGCACTTTATATTTTAAGCAAAATCGTGCTGCACCAGTATGAAAATTACCCACTTTATCTCCCTCCATTCGAGTTCCTTCCGGAAACATTCCGACTCCTACAC
Organism: Promethearchaeota archaeon; assembly: GCA_014729055.1. GTDB lineage: Archaea > Asgardarchaeota > Lokiarchaeia > Sigyniarchaeales > Promethearchaeaceae > WJKO01. The sequence goes on from WJKO01000630.1 coordinate 7,263, forward strand.
CTTCTTTTAATTTTTCTCGGATCATTTTAAGAGTGAGTGGTGTCATTTTTCTGCCCTCTCCCAAGGGAATTGTTCCAAACGGAGTTATGATTGATTTTTGGAAAGGATACTTGAAGTTTTCTAATTTTGATACCCAAGCGATCTTTCGTGCGACTTTATTGTTATGACAGAATACTGTACCGAGATAGAAGGGATCTAAGGCATATTTATGATTAGAAATAGCGATAAATCCCGAATTTGGTAATTTACAAATATGTTCTGTTCCCTCAACAGTTAAATTATTTGTAAGTTTCAATATTTTTGGAAAAAATCTCAGACCGACATGCCTATAAATCTGATTATCTCGCTTATTTACAATTCCCTTTTTTGTTAGTCGTTTCCGATTCCATGCCGAATAAGCATCGATCGGATTATGCTTTAGTATTGTGCTAAGAAGTCCCATATCAATTATCTCTCTTTATTTTATATTTTAGGTGTTATATTGACGTTATATTTCGATAACATCATGGTTAGGTTTAGTGTTATTCTTTCTTAAACCTATTTTGAGCAGTTTAGGGTTTGCTCAAATAATCTCTTATACAAATAAGAAAAAACCTAATCTATAAAAATATCATCTATAGTTTAATATTCGTAAAA
>WJKO01000631.1 GCA_014729055.1 Promethearchaeota archaeon
CAACAGCTGCGGTTGGAACATCGAGCTTAACTGCTTTACCAAGCGTTTCTCTGGTTTCAATAAAAATATATGGGACATCTTTTTCATCACAAATCAATGGTAGATGATACACGATTTCAGGTGGATCAACGTCCTCAGCAATTGCTACAAAAACAGCTTTTTGACGTTCAATTGATTTCGTAGTTTCATTCATACCTTTTCTTATTTTCCCGCCTGCTTCAACGACCTTTGTTAACAAATCCGCTGCCTTTTTTTTCAGTTTCTTAGGTGCATCGAAATTTACATAACTCATTTTTTTTTACCTCGTTCAGGTTTTAATAACCGTCATTATTCATTGGTTTTATTTAATTTCATTTATTCACTTATTACTTATTATCATCAATCTCTTTATTGCTGCTGGAAATATTTAGTCCATCGTGTCTTTCTGGGATTCTTCTTATATTTTAATCGTGCTAAACGACATTTCTTACAACAAAAATTCAGAATAGAACCATCGTTTCGAATATATGTTGTACCTTCTCCGGGTTGAATGTTATAACCACAAAAATCACATTTCTTTACTTTAACCATTCTGATCAACTCTTTATCCGTTTATTTTACTCCGATTCCTCAAATAGTTTAGTCTTACCCATCTTTACAACTAGCATGTTTACTTGCTTCATATCATCTGTTATTTCATTTCCCCGTATCACTTTTCTTTTTCTCATGCCTTTTCGTATAGGATGATAACCTATCCCACCACTTGTAAAAATCTTCTTCTTTACGGGTCCATGAATATCATAACGCATCGGAATACCAGAACTATCTGAACCACCTGTGATCTTTAATTCATATCCGGGTAATCCAACGAGACCACCTTTAATTACCTCTCCTATCTTACTGCCCACAATAGGAGATATATCCTTTAACTGCACTACTTTAGTTTTACCCTTTCCTGGTTCAAGTTTACCACCAGAAATATTTAGTTTGTAGAAACTCTCTTCTGACATTATTATTTCCAACTGTAGTTGATTTTCTGAGATTGAGATCCATCTTAGATTTATATTTTTCTAAGATTTCACTTTTTAAGTCATTAAGTAAGAACTCAAATAAAGCATTTCTCTTAAATTTTTTCATCATACTTACAGCAAATTCCCTTGAAGAATCATAGACAAATTTTAGAAAAATGTTGTTAATGAAATTTGATCTTCTAATTTCACAATTTTTTGAGTTTTAATTTAATCACAAATTACATCCCCCAAAATGGCGAATGGTTTTTTCGCATTACTTTCACATATTCAATTAATATTTCTAATTGTTCTTCAGTTAATTCACTGCGAAATTTACCTCTTAGGATTCTAACATGGGATTCGGGGATTGCGATATACAATGTATCGTCAACTTTCAAATTACGACCGATAACTGCATTAGTAATAGATATTGCAACTTCTTCATCTCTCACTGCTTTTTCTACGGGTTCATTATTCTTTTGAACCTGTTTTATGCGTCCGATAAGATCGCCTTCTTGGTTGACTAGCTTGGTCCTAGGGGTTAACTGCCCGCCTAAGATTTTTACACCACAAACAACGGGATGGGACCTTCTAAATATAAAATCAGGAATTATTTCGGCTTTGCCGGGTAAAACAATTTCTGAAAATACTTTGTTTTTTTCCTCTTCCAATCTATTTTCATAATACTCCTTAAATTCTTCCATTAGCCGATATATCACATCATTATTAAAAATACGGATGCCTTGATTTATCGCTTCTTCTTCAGCATCGGGTAATGTTTTTACATTAAATGCAAGTACACAAGCATTATAAGGATCATAGTCACGAACAGCAGTAGCTTCCATTATGTCTCTTTTAGAAATTGGACCTACGCTTGCTTTTCGAATTTTGATTTTATTTTCTGAAAATAATCCAACGATAGCCTCCAAGGAACCCAAGGTATCTGCCTTCAGTACGACGCCAGTTTCGTCCGTTTCAATTTGAATTTCTTCGAGCTCTTCTTCTATTTGCTTATATATCTCATCAATATCTTCATCTTCTCCGACAGCTCTCAAAGGTGCACCCGCTACAACATCTGATATATCTGGTGCTAAAATTTTGATACCAGCGGCAGCATATATCTCATCTTTTTGTTGAAATTTATTTTCGGGATCTCTTATCTCATCAAGCTCATTCGGAATCATCAAAGCCCGTATCTTAGTCTTAATCGGAGACCGTAAACCCCCAATAACAATAGGTTGATTCTTTCTAAAAATTCCATCATACAGAAGACAATCCAAGCTTGTACCAATATGTTCATCTTGTTTTACTTCCAATACAACACCTTTTCCAGGTCCCTCGGAAAATCTGATCTTCTTTTTTAGATACTGCTGGATTAATCCAATCAATACCATCAGCAAAGTTGATATTCCCTCTCCTGTTTTTGCACTGGTCGGAACAACAGCTATATTCTTGGTAAAATCCTTGATACGATCATAGCGTTCACAGCCTTTAAAACCTTCATCGTAGAAGTCTCCGATTATCTGATAGATTCTTTTATCAATATCTTGCTTAACATAATCTGGCTGCTTTTCATATTGCTCAAGAAAATCACTATTTTTTTCACTGATCCAGCCGGGAATTAAATCAATCTTGTTTGCTGCAATTATAAACGGAACTCGTCGTTCTCTGAGAATTCTCACAGATTCCCATGTAATTGGCATACTGCCAGAAACTAAATCTATAACTAAAATTGCTATGTCTGCGACAGCTCCTCCCCGCTTTCTAAGATTCATGAAAGCCGCATGACCAGGTGTATCAACAATGAGCAAACCAGGTATGTCTATTTTCATCTTCTGGTATTTAGCTCCGCAAAAATCTAATATGGTCTTAATTGGAAAAAAGGATGCTCCAATATGTTGGGTAATACCAGCAGCTTCTCTCGCTTGAACTAGCGTTCCTCTAATATAATCCAATATGGACGTTTTTCCGTGATCTATATGCCCCAATATGGTCACAATTGGTTGCCTTATTTTCTTTGAATCTTCAGACATTCTAATCAACTCTTGCTTGTTCTTAATTATACTTCTTAGAACTCGTAATTATTCAAGTTTATCATTTTTTTAACAAAGAATTGATAGAAAAAAAAGTATAAAATGACGATGTTTTAACAAGCAAAACATCTATTATCTCATAGATTAGAATTAACCCAACTATTAATTCTCGAGATCCGCAGATATCGAAGATATCTGAAGTTTAAGTTCCGCTAAACTTTCCTTACTCTCTTGAAGTTTTTCTGTGATCTCCATTTTATCCGCATTGGGTTGGTTTTTTGAATTATCTTTTCCTTTACCAAATCGGGAAAAGATACCAGATAAACATATTGAATAAATTATTATTTGCTTCACAATAAAAACTTCCAACAGATTTTTAGAAAAGTTATTTAATTAGATAGCTGTCTATCTAAACTAGATCTAGGAAAATTCATCGATTTAAATATATCGTGTCTCGAATAATTCTATGCTTTTTGTTTGAAAGCTCAAGCTTTAGCCGATTATCTGCGATAGAATAAGTTATTTTAGTTTATGTCGGCAAAAATCTTAAAGATGACCGATACTCACATTTTCTCTAAAAAAAATATCTGACTTTAGCGTTCCTGCTAGTCTTATCTATAAAAATCATAATTGAATAGAACCCTAAAATTGTGATTCCGGCAGAGTATCCCGTAACCGAGGCACTGCTGATCAAATTCAGAACTACTACAAGTAATATCATCAAGCTGGATAAGAATTTGAGTTTTGAAAACATATAAGGCACGGCAAAACATAATAGAAGGAATGAACCTGTCGCAATTAAATAATTATAGTTTAATACATCTTGATTGAGTATCCAAATAAGATTTTCAATTAAGAAAAGTAATGCACCTACCAACAAAACAATACCATTTTCTTTCTTAGACCCTTCTGGCGTGGTTAATGAACTAATGATAAAGTCTGCTAATATCAACGCAAATATAATATCTACAATCCATATCCCAATCTCACCTATGACCGTTGTTGTTTGGAATCCAACATTCATTAAAACCATCATCCCTGTCGTATTATAGAAATAATATCTATTAGAATCCTCTAAAGAGGGAGATACAGCTAGTAATAAAATAATTACAATTATATTCAATATTAAATGGAATAGACCAATACTGCTGTTGTAAAAAATGGTTTGAACTATTATTTCAATAAAAAGAATAAAAGTAGCCAAAATCGTTAATTTTCCAGATAGATCTAAATTTTCAAACTTAGCGATTATTGCATTTTTCTTGTTCATGCTTTATTATAGGCAAAAAATCTTAAAATATTTTCAGATAAATTTTAATTTCATTTTATTTTCATGTAATTGAGACTTATTTATGAAAATTCTAATTCTTAGTGATGGAGAATACGGGGATCGTGCTATCGACATCATCAAATCCAAATTTCCTAAATCTAAAATACTCTATATTCCCGAGAGAGATACTTC